>JBAXVH010000396.1:0-1624 GCA_037129215.1 Bacteroidota bacterium
CTGCATTAGACCGTCTAAAGTTCCCCGACGATTTAGACTTCAGTTTATTCGGTACTACCTTCCAGCAGATTGTAGTTTCTTTTGCCATCATTGTTATCATCGTTTTAATTATCAGATTGTGCATCAGGCTCATCTCATTTGTAGCAATGATTCTGGAAGAAAGGGCTAACTTAACAAATGATGTTACTGATAACCAGTTGATAGTATTCTTCAAAGATTTCTTTAAGGTTATACTAATTATAATTGGAGCGTTATTAATACTTCGTTTTGCATTTCATCGCGATATCACACAAGTATTTACAGGCCTTAGTATAGTAGGTGCAGCCATGGCATTAGCTGCAAAAGAAAGTCTCGAAAACCTGATTGCTTCATTCATTATTTTCTTCGATAAACCATTCTCTACAGGCAATGTAGTAAAGGTTTTAGGCATTACAGGTACGGTAGAAAAGATTGGCCTCAGAAGTACCCGTATCCGTACCGATCAGAAAACGTATATAACTGTACCAAATAAACAAATGGTAGATACGGTGATGGATAATATTACCCAACGTACACAACGCAGAGTAGATACTAAACTGGAGATCAGTGTTTCTACAAATGCTACTCAACTGAACGAACTTACAAATGGAATAAAAAGTATTTTGTCGGGTTATACTTTGATAGAAAATCAAATAGTCTTTTTGTCAGATACAGGAAAGAATGCACACATTATTGAAATCACTTATTTTACTTCCATAGATCAAACGCTGGATGAACATAACGAACTAAGGCATACTGTAAATCTTGCTATCATTCAATTGATAGAAAAGATGAAAATAGAATTAGCATCCTCTTCCTCGGAAGTGGTTGTAATCAATAGAAGCCAGGCTAAGGGTTAATACATATTCTTTAGATCAATTTAGGCTATAACATTGGCTAAAATAAAGAGCGGATTGAAACAATTCAATCCGCTCTTTATTAAATGAAAATATCTGTATTATTCTATTCTCCTATCTTCTAACTCCTGTCTCCTTGTATTCACCTATTTCAAACAAATAGTTACATAGCTCATGTCTTTTCCACTTTGTATTCTAACTATATAGTTGCCAGCTGCAAGATTATTTAAAGGGAGCAGTTTATTATATGTCCCTTCTTCCATTGTTTCAGTAATCAACTGCTTTACAGGAACACCACACATGGTATATAAATTTAAACTTACAATACCTTTCTTTGGTACAGTATACTGTAGCGTTGTACTTGTTTTAGCTGGATTTGGAAATGCATTGATATGTAGTTCTTGAGAGTATGCAGTTGCTATAGTTACAATATTGCTATACACATAATTGCCTTCATAATCTACTTGTTTTAAACGGTAAACGTAAGTAGCATTCTTTTCTATTTTATTATCAGTAAACGAATATTTATTACTGTAATTACTATTGTTCATGCCATCAGTAAATCCAAGGGAAGTCCAGCTAAGTTCAGAGCCTGAATTGAGTGTAGTTCTTTCTATCTCCCAACCTTTATTATTCAGTTCAGTAGCAGTTTCCCAGTTTATTTCAACAGTATTTTTATTGATTAAAGATGCGCCTAAAGAAATTAAAGAAACTGGTAATCCATAGTTGCTTTCAAAGCATCCTATATC
>JBAXVH010000397.1:0-1622 GCA_037129215.1 Bacteroidota bacterium
GCCTAAGAATTCTGCTCTATCTGCATCAAATACGCAAGCACCAGAAGCTGCTCCCGGAGAAGCTGGCAGACCTTGTGCCAATGGAACTGATTTATGTAAAGAATCTAATCTTGGGTGTAATAATTGTTCCAGCAAATCGGGTTTAATTCTTAGTAAAGCATCTGTTTTGGAAATCAGATTTTCTTTAGCCATTTCTACCGAAGTTCTAACCATTGCTGTTGCATTCATTTTACCATTTCTGGTTTGCAGACAATACAATATTCCTTTCTCAATAGTAAACTCAAAATCCTGTACTTCTTTATAATGTGTTTCCAGTTTATTTCTTAAATCTTCCAGTTGTTTGTACAAGTCAGGCATTTCTGTTTGTAACTCAATCACTGGTTTAGGAGTTCTGATACCTGCCACAACATCTTCGCCCTGTGCGTTTACCAGATATTCTCCAAAGAATACATTTTCTCCTGTACCTGGGTCACGAGAAAAGGCAACACCTGTAGCACTATCATTACCCATATTACCAAATACCATTGCTACTACGTTTACAGCAGTACCATTAGCCATTTCTGGGGTAATATTAAATTCTCTTCTATAATCAACTGCTCGTTTTCCCATCCAGGAATTGAATACTGCTTTTATAGCAATCTCCAGTTGTTCGAATACATCGGTAGGGAATGGTTTACCAGTATGATCTTTTACAACCTGTAAGAAACGTACACTTATTTCTTTAAGGTCGGCAGCATTTAAACCGATATCAACCTTTACCCCTGATTTATATTTAACTGCTTCGAATTCTACATCGAATTTTTCATCTGGAACACCTAAAGCCACTTTACCGAACAATTGAATAAATCGTCTGTAAGCATCGTACCCAAATCTTTCGTTATTGGTTTGTTTAATTAAACCATGTAATGTTTCTTCATTCAATCCAAGGTTTAATATTGTATCCATCATTCCTGGCATAGACATAGCAGAACCAGAACGAACAGACACTAATAATGGATTGTGTGGGTTACCAAATAATTTGCCGGTAGATTTTTCTACCCTGTTCATTTCTTTTTTAACCACGTCCATTATACCAGCAGGAAGGCCAGCTGATTTATTAGCTAAATAATCGAGACAAGCAGCAGTAGAGATAACAAAACCTGGAGGAACATTTAATCCAATCTGTGTCATCTCGCACAAATTGGCGCCTTTTCCGCCTAATAATTGTTTGTTCTTTCCATCACCTTCCGTAAAAGGAAAGACATACCTAACTTCTGTTTTTGTTTGATTTGTTGTAGGAGCATTAGTCTCCTTGATGTCAATAATTTCCATATAGTGCAATTTTAGAATTGCAAAGCTATATGCGGTATAATTAGCCACCTATGATAAGAAACATAGGCAATGTATAAATATATCATTGTTTATATGAAACAAATACTTTATAATTGTTTCCCTTTTTCGCCCCCTATTATTTAAAGATATTAATGGATAAACAAAGTATAATATCTATACGAGTATCATTACATAACTATAAAATAATTGCTTGCGTGTGTTTTTAAGATAAAATTGTCTTTAAAAAGACCTTAATTTGCAGCAATTTTAAAGGGTATGAGACAAATACAGATGGTTGATACTAAAACACA
>JBAXVH010000398.1:0-1619 GCA_037129215.1 Bacteroidota bacterium
TAAGGTGACATAAATGGCTGGTAAAAACTTTCTTCCATCGATGGGGCTTGTGCCACTACAAATTGATACGCTGGAAAAGACTGACTTACCTGCAACATAACAGGAAGCTTTTTAATAATCTCCTGTTGTCTGCTTCCGGGCAGTATAGCAATTATGGGTTTATTGCTAATCTTATCCTGTAAAGGTTTCCTGAGCGATTCATCAATTACTTCCACTAAAGGATGACCAACATATTCCACCTCCCAGTTCCATTCATTTTTAAAATAATCTTTTTCAAAGGGAAGAATACAAAGCATTTTATCGATGCTTATTTTCATCTGTTTAACCCTGTTAGCTTTCCATGCCCAAACCTGGGGTGCTATATAATAAACTACTTTAATCCCATTCTCTTTAGCCCACTTTGCAATCCTGAGATTGAAACCAGGATAATCAATCAGTATCAGTGTGTCGGGATTAAATGCCAGTATATCATGCTTACAGAATTTTATATTTTTAAAGATAGTTGGAAGATTCTTAATCACCTCTGCAAACCCCATGAATGCCAGATCTCGATAGTGTTTCACCAGAACAGCTCCGGCTTCCTGCATTTTATCACCTCCCCAGCAACGTATATCTGCAGTAGAATCAAGTAACCTTAATTCCTTTATAAGATTACTGCCATGCAAATCGCCACTTGCCTCGCCTGAAATGATATAATACTTCATTGTTTTAAAGTAAAAAGTAAAAAGGGAAAAGTAAAACCTTTGCACTAAAGATTAATTACTTTATCCGAATTATGTAGTAATTGTAACAAAACAACTACTCTAAATATTTGAAATTTGTATTGGCTGTTTACTTAAAACATACAACCTATTACATAATACTTCCTTAACTATACATCAATTTAAGAATTACAGCAGCTACCACATATACTATGGTTACAAAAAAAATCCCTTTAGCAGTATGATCCTTATTAGTATTGATAAAGTAGGTAAAAAACGCAGCATTTGCTACCAGCGACACACTGATTACGCCAGTAATAAGATGTCGCTCCAACCCAAGATACTGGATAAACTCTCCAAAAGAAAGTGCATGTCTAAACTTCCATAAATAGAAGGCGAACAAACCAACTACAGGTGCAAATAATCCTATAAATAATCCTAACTTTAAGTTATCCCACTTCATATTTTATAAATTCCAATCTGTTTCTAAAGATGTTTTCAGTTCATAGTTAGTCATATCAAACTGAATAGGTACCACACTTACATAATTATTGGCCAATGCCCACACATCTGTATCTTTTCCTTTATCAAAGTTTACAAACTCGCCAGTAAGCCAGTAGTACATTTTACCATGCGGGTCTTTGCGTTCTATAAACGCTTCCTCATATTTAGCATAAGCCTGACGACATATTTTAATACCTTTCACCAGACTTGCATCTACTGCAGGAATGTTTACATTAAGGGTAAAATGTTTCTTTAGCTTGCCTTTCAACATCTGCTCTACAATCTTTCTTACATAGATTTTAGAAGCTGTAAAATCGGCATTTACACTATAATCCAATAAAGAAAAACCAACAGCAGGAATACTTTCAATAGCAGCTTCTATTGCAGCACTCATTGTACCACTATATATAACGT
>JBAXVH010000399.1:0-1608 GCA_037129215.1 Bacteroidota bacterium
GGATTATTGAGTGTGTACCCAATTTTAGTGAAGGAAGAGATAGTTCAATTATAAATCAGATTACTGCAGAAATAACAACTGTAGAAGGCGTAAAACTACTGAATGTAGACCCAGGTAAGGCTACCAACAGAACTGTTGTAACACTGGTAGGTGAACCAGAGAAAGTAATAGAAGCTGCTTTCAGAGCCATTAAAAAAGCAGGCGAACTAATAGATATGCGCAATCATCACGGAGAACATCCAAGAATGGGAGCAACAGATGTTTGTCCGCTAATACCAATCTCTGGAGTAACAATGGAAGAATGTGCTGCCTTTGCCCAACAACTTGCTAAAAGAGTTGGCGAAGAATTAAATATACCTGCCTATTTATACGAACACGCTCAGCCAAATAAGAAGCGTAGTAATTTATCCATCATCCGTGCCGGAGAATATGAAGGGTTTTCGGAGAAGATATTATTACCAGAATGGAAGCCCGATTTTGGTCCGGCAGTCTTTGATGCAAAAAGAGGTGCAACAGTTATAGGCGCCAGAGATTTTCTGGTAGCGTACAATGTAAACCTCAATACCACCAGTACCCGTAGAGCAAACTCCATAGCTTTTGATGTAAGAGAAGCAGGAAGAGTTTTAAGGGAAGGCGATCCTATTAATGGTAAAATTGTTACTGATGAAAATGGGAAAGCAGTTACCGTACCGGGTAGTTTAAAATCGGTAAAAGCAATTGGCTGGTTTATTGAAGAATATGGTATTGCTCAGATATCCATGAACCTTACTAATATTACCATTACGCCATTACATATTGCCTTTGATGAAGTTTGTGCAAGAGCAACAGCAAGAGGTATAAGAGTTACCGGTAGTGAGCTGGTAGGTTTGGTTCCTTTACAATCTATGCTGGATGCTGGTAGATATTTCTTAAACAAACAACAACGTTCCGAGGGAGTAAGTGATAAAGAACTGATTAGAATAGCTATAAAAACTATGGGACTGGATGAATTAACGCCATTCAAGCCAGAAGAAAGAATAATAGAATACTTATTAAACAGTCCAGCTGATGCTAAGTTGGTAAACATGACCTTGACCGACTTTGCAGATGAAACTGCGAGTGAAAGTCCGGCACCTGGAGGTGGTTCTATCGCTGCCTATGTTGGAGCATTAGGAGCATCGCTTGCCACCATGGTAGCTAACTTATCTTCTCACAAAAAGGGCTGGGATGATCAATGGGAATTGTTTAGTGAGTGGGCTGAAAAAGGTCAGGCTATTAAAAAAGAACTGATTAAACTGGTTGATTTAGATACTGCTGCATTTAATAAAATAATGGATGCCTTTGGTTTACCTAAAAATACAGATGCAGAGAAAGCTGCCAGAACTGAAGCTATACAATCCGCAACAAAATATGCTATAGAAGTTCCTTTTAAAGTAATGGAAGTAACTTATAAAAGCATTGAGGTAATAAAAGCAATGGCAGAGATTGGTAATCCAAATTCTATTAGCGATGCAGGTGTTGCTGCTCTATGTGCTACCACGGCTATCAGAGGTGCATTTTTAAATGTTCGTATCAATGCATCTGGATATAAAGACAAAACCTTTACGGATAGTATTATCAGTCAGGGTG
>JBAXVH010000004.1:0-23195 GCA_037129215.1 Bacteroidota bacterium
GCATGGTTTAAATACAAATTATTGAATTAGTGGATTAACGAATTGGCGGATTTAATACAAATACATTCGAAGCATTGAAAAGTGTGAAGTGATTTTGTGAGACAACAATCACGAAGTGGCTTACAGTTATATTTGTATGACGATGAGCGCAAATTGTATGACGAGTAATTCGAAACCTGACTGTGAACTGAGCGAGCGCAAAGGATAGGAACGGCATCCTTTTTTTTGCTAACCCCTATCCCCTAAATGGTGACTAAATACAGCAAAAAAAAGATACAGTGGATAGCCTGACCCGAAGGGATGCGCCCAAAATAAAAAAATAAGCCCCTGCAAGACAACTTACAGGGGCTTTTATATAAAACTTTTTGAATAGTAATTAAGCGATAGTGATGCTGTTGTCAAGATATACATCCTGAGTAGCATTTAACAACTTGATACCTTCAGCAACTGGTTTCTGGAATGCTTTTCTTCCTAAGATTAATCCCATACCACCTGCACGCTTATTGATAACGGCTGTGTAAACTGCTTCTGCTAAATCGGACTCACCTTTACTTTCACCACCAGAGTTAATTAAACCAACACGACCATTGTAGCAGTTTAATAACTGATAACGACAAAGATCGATTGGGTGATCTGTAGTTAGTTTGTCATAAACCAATGGAGAAGTTTTACCATGTTTTGTAGCTAAGAAACCACCATTGTTGGTAGGTAATTTTTGTTTAATGATATCTGCTTGTAAGGTAACTCCTAAGTGGTTAGCCTGACCAGTTAAATCGGCAGAAGTATGATAATCTACGCCATCTACTTTAAATCCGTTGTTACGGGTATAGCACCAAAGAATGGTACACATACCTAACTGATGAGCATATTCGAAAGCTTCAGCAACTTCTTTCAGTTGTCTTGCACTTTCGGCAGAACCCCAGTAGATAGTAGCACCTACACCTACAGCACCCATATCCCATGCACTTTTGATAGTACCAAACATGGTCTGATCAAATTTGTTAGGATAGCTAAGGAATTCATTATGATTAATCTTTACAATGAAAGGAATTTTGTGTGCATATTTACGGCTCATGATACCCAGAACGCCATAAGTAGAAGCAACACCATTACAACCACCTTCAACTGCTAATTTGATAATGTTTTCAGGATCAAAATAGATTGGGTTTGGAGAAAAAGCACTACCACCGCTATGCTCAATACCCTGATCTACAGGGAAGATGCTGCAATAACCAGTACCGCCTAAACGACCATGACCCAATAACTGGTTCATGCTTCTAAGCACTTGATTACTACGGTTGCTTTGTGTCCAGATGGTGTCTAAATGATTAGCACCAGGAAGATGTAACTGACTTTTATCTACTGTCTTTGACTCGTGACCCAATAAGTACTCGGCTTTGTCGCCTAATAACTCCAGAATTTTGTGATTTGACATATTGTTTAATTTAGTAATATCTATTTAATAAATCAATGTGTAATAATTACACATTTAAAATAATCTGGCAAATGTAACACTATCAATGGAAGAAAAAATGACTTTTGTTAGTTCTTCGTTATTTCAACGATTCTCACAGTTACTTTTGTAATGATTATGGATAGCAAAGATAAAAGAATTGAGGCATTTACCAATCGCCAATTATTTTTCACCTATATGGCGCAAACATCTGCTGCTCCCATTGGGCTGGAGATGAAAACTGCGGAGGGTATATATATAACAGATACTAATGATAAAAAGTACATAGATGGTATTGCTGGATTTAGTGTAAACAATATTGGTCATAGCCACCCCGAAGTGGTAAAAGCTGTGCAGGAACAGGTAGCTGCTTATATGCACCTTATTGTTTACGGAGAGTTTATTCAATCTCCACAAGCAAGTTATGCAAAGCTTTTAATCGACCACCTTCCTACTCATTTAAACTGTGTTTATTTTACCAACAGTGGCTCCGAAGCTGTAGAAGGGGCTATGAAGCTGGCCAAAAGAGTTACTAATCGCCACAAAATAATTGCTTTTAAAAATGCTTATCATGGAAGTACGCAAGGAGCTTTAAGTATTATGGGGGATGAATACTGGAGAAATGCTTACAGACCATTGTTGCCAGGAATTACCCATGCTGACTATGGCAATTATTCGGTTATTGATTTGATAGATACGCATACAGCTTGTATTATAATGGAAGTGGTGCAGGCCGAGGCGGGAATAAAACCGGCTAATCTGGATTGGCTACAGGCAATCAGCAATAAATGTAGAGAAACGGGCACCTTACTGGTGTTTGATGAAATTCAATCGGGATTTGGTAGAACCGGAAGCTTATGGGCTTTTAAGCAGTACGGGATTGAACCCGATATATTACTTCTGGGAAAAGCCCTTGGTGGTGGTATGCCTTTGGGTGCATTTATTTCTTCTAACGACAATATGAAAACCCTAACTGACAATCCTGTATTGGGTCATATAACTACTTTTGGAGGACATCCAGTAAGTTGTACAGCAGGAAAGGCCGCTTTGGAAGTGTTGCTTAAAAATAAATGGATAGATAGCATAAAAGATAAAGAAAAATTAATATTGAAACGCCTCCAACATCCATTAATAAAGGCAGTACATTACTGTGGTTTGTGGATGGCTCTGGAGTTTGAGTCCTTCGAAATTAATAAAGCCATCATTCACAACTGCATTCAGAAAGGATTGATAACGGACTGGTTTTTGTTTGCTCCTGATTGTCTGCGTATAGCACCGCCTTTAAGTATTACTGAATTGGAACTTCATTTGCTTTGTGATATAATTATGGAGAGTATAAAGGATTTTGATACAAATAAATAACAGCGTGATAATTTGCTGAAATACTGTATTGAATATACTCTACAAACTAATCACCTCTTTATTTCTCGTTTTATTAATATTATCGGGTATACAACCCTGTATAGTATCTTTCAAAACTTCCATCAGCTTTTGTTTCCGCATCAGTTTGTAGGTAACCAGACTTACTTCCCGTACAGGTACCGGAGCTTTGAATTTTCGCAGATAACCCTGTTCGCTCTTGCTCATATTGCTGGTAGCAAGCTCAGGCAAAATAGTAGACCCAAGATTGAGCTTCACCATTTGTTTCAGCGTTTCTACACTCCCAGATTGGTAATTGAGTTTGATATTGCCTTTAATATTCTTTTTCATATCGCAGATGTTCAGCACCTGTGTACGCAAACAGTGTCCTTCGTTCATTAATAGTATATCGCTTGGATCGATATCGGCTGGAGATACCAGTTTATTCTTTAGCAAAGCGTTGCCAGCATTGGAATACAGCATAAACTCTTCGTAGAACAAAACTGTTTCGGTAAGATCTTCTTCGTTTAAAGGAGTAGCCAGTATGCCCACATCAAGATCATTGTTTTTCAGTTGTTTCTTAATCTCTTCTGTGGTTAATTCAGAAATAGTTAATTGAATTTCTGGATACTTCTTCACTACTTTAGTCAGGAACAAAGGCAACAGATACGGTGCTAATGTTGGGATGATGCCCAGCTTAATTTCGCCGG
This sequence comes from Bacteroidota bacterium, assembly GCA_037129215.1. Taxonomy (GTDB): domain Bacteria; phylum Bacteroidota; class Bacteroidia; order Chitinophagales; family Chitinophagaceae; genus CANFLJ01. The sequence continues at coordinate 3,523 of JBAXVH010000004.1, forward strand.
AGATATTGTTGGTATTATCATGAACAATATCAAAGATCTTCTGCTTTTCGGCCAGTATTACTTTGGCCTGTGCTATTACGGAACTCCCTACTACCGTGGCTTGTACCGGATATTTACTACGATCGAAGATGATGATGTTTAATTCTTCTTCCAGCTTCTTAATCATGGCACTGAGGGTGGCCTGTGTAACAAAACAGGCTTCGGAAGCCTTTAAAAAGTGACGGTATTTGTCCACTGCTACTATGTATTCCAGTTGCTGAAGATTCATGCTGATAGATTTTGTCTATGCAAAGATAGAAAATATCAGTTTGTATCTATCAGAATAAGTCCCACATTTGCATCATCAAATTAATAAAACAATAAACATGAGTAACAAGATTTTATCAGTAGGAAGTGAGTTTCCACATTTTGACAAGAAAGCAGTTGTATCTATCGAAAAAGGAAAAGAGTTTAAAAACATTTCTTCTGTAGAGCACAGAGCAGAAGGCAAATGGATGGTTATGTTCTGGTGGCCTAAAGATTTCACTTTTGTTTGTCCAACAGAAATAGCGGAGTTCAACAAACACAATCAGGATTTCGCAGATAGAGATGCACAATTAGTAGGAGCGTCTACCGATTCAGAATTTGTACACTTAGCTTGGAGAAATAACCATGACGATTTAAGAGGTCTTAAATTCCCAATGCTGGCAGATACTTCTAAATCACTTGCTGAAGAATTAGGTATTTTAGAAGCAAACGAAAAGATTGCATACCGTGTAACTTATATCATCGATCCTCAGGGAATTATCCGTTGGGTATGTGTAAATGATTTAGCGGTAGGAAGAAACGTACCAGAAGTTTTAAGAGTATTAGATGCTTTACAAACTGATGAACTTTGTCCTTGTAACTGGAAGAAAGGAGACGAGACAATTAAGTAAAAAGTAAAAATGTAAAAGTAAAAAATAACATCCATAGCTTTTCTGTGGATGTTATTTATAACAGTTTCAATATAATACAATGAGCACGATATTAGAAAACGAAACATTATTAGGATTAGCTGACATGTTGAAAGTGGCTCCTGATAGTTTTTCTGCAGAATTGAACACAGTTGTAGAAACCAATCACCGTTATCTGAAAGACTTGAAAATCAATCTTTCTAATGGTCTGGCTTACACCAATCTTACTAAAAAGGAATCATATCTGTTAGCATTAGCCGTAGCGGTGAATGATAAAAGTGAAAGATTGAAAAATACCTTCCTGCCTTTAGCTAAAGCAGAAGGTGCTACCGAAGAAGAAATAGCAGAAACCTATGCCTGTGTTTCTTTATTAAATGCGAATAATGTGTTCTATCGTTTCAGACACTTTACCAAAAAGGAGTATTACGAAACTACCCCTGCAGGTATTAAGATGAGTGTAATGATGAACCCTGTATTGGGCAAAGAATTCTTTGAATTGATGAGCTTGGCAGTTTCTGCATTAAACGGATGTGAGCTATGTGTAAACTCTCACGAAGCATCTTTGTTGGGATTAGGTTGCACACAAGCAAGAGTGTACGATGCTGTAAGACTTGCGGCTATTGTTAGAAGCTTTACAGTAATCAGTTAAGAAAACCTCGTGAGGGTCGTGAGACTTGAATCGAAAGGGAATACAAATAATTAGTGTGAGTTAGCAATTTTAGAAGGCGGCAGATATTTCTGTCGCCTTTTTTGTTGAGTTCTATTTAGAATTTTATTCTTCTTAAAAATTAATAGTTATAAGGAAGCTCGTTGCCTATAACTTCCCAAACTTTTTCATAGTCAACTCCAAAGTATTCATGAATCAAGAGGTTTCTAAAGTCGGTCATTAGTTTAAATTCAATTAATGGATGTACTGATTTAAACTCATCAGAAACCATCTTTGATGCCTCACCAATTATTTCGAAGTTCCTTACAACAGCATCAACTGTTATTTTGCTGTTTGTAAAAGAATCATAATTCATTCCTTTGGTATACTCAAAGATATTATTACAAGCTTCTACTATATCTTGTATTAAAAGATCGTTATCGCGCTTAGACATATAACAAATCTTTTTTTAAACGTTCGAAGTATTGGGGTTTTATAGCTTTCTTGCTAACTAACTGAACTTTTTGCTCAGGGAAATATTGTTTTAGTTGTTCGTATAAATTACTAAAATCCCGGAAGGTTCCTCCGTCTGTTAAGACCATTATATCAATATCGCTGCTATCTGTTTGATCGTTTCTTGCGTAGCTTCCAAATAAAGCCATTTCGGCTATACAATATTTTTCCTGCAGGGTGGGTTTTACTGCTCTTAGTTTATTTAATATTTCATTTTTGTCGAAACCCATACCAAAACTTTACAAGCAAACTTAATGATAATTCGTTTATTGGTTAAATAATGTCCATTTAAGATTACAATCTAATTATTTATCTGTTTAATCGTCAATACCCTTAACTTGCATTTGTAAATAAGATTTTATGAATACAATTGATATAAATACAAAGCTTAGCTTTAAGCAATTAATAGAGATTGTAAAACAACTGCCCCCCGAAAAAAAACAACTATTAAACGAGTCTATCTGGGACGATTCAATGCCTATACCAGAGGAACATAGAAGTATCGTTCGAAAAAGAATTTCTAAAAGTTTAAATAATCCCGAAAGAATGATAGATTGGGATTTGGCTTCGCAAAAACTACAGGGATAATGAAAGTCTGGACAATACGTGTTGATGTAGATGCACTAACAGACATTCAAGATATTATTAACTGGTATAATACACAATCTAAAGGCTTAGGTACAAGATTTAAAAAACAAATTGTTTTACAAATTAGTTCACTTAAAGATAATCCTGAAATATACAGTAATCGTTATGATGAAGTAAGGTGTATGTTAATAAAGAAATTCCCTTTTCTGGTTCATTACTCCCTTAACAATAATAAAAATCAGGTACAAGTATTTGCGGTGTTTCATACCAGCAGAAATCCTACCATCTGGTCTAAAAGAAACAATAAGAAATAAACTGCTTAGTGAACCTCAATAGTCTCCACCTCCTTAATATCTATTAGCTTTAGATCAATATGTTTTAAATGAGCCTTCAATTTAAACTGCTGGAAAATTTCGAGAATATCATAATCAATATATACACTATTGGTACCAATAATTTCCACTATCGAATATATTGGAATCTTGTCCAGTTCGTCTATTAGCTTTTTCTTATTCAGGAAGCTCACATTCATTGCAAGCTCTATAATAAACTCGTTATAGTGACCATGCTTAATCTTCTGAAGAGTATAACCCGCCCTGTAAGTATGCTTCGCCAGAAAGTAAATAGAATATGCCAGACCAATTAATACCCCTATCAATAAGTTAGTAATAAGGATAGCAATTACTGTAATAATAAAAGGAAGAAATTGTTCGCGCCCCTGTTTGTATACCGAAAGAATCATGGAGGGTTTAGCCAGATTATAACCCGTACGAATCAGTATTACTGCCAGTACACAATAGGGTATCATATTTACTAATCCTACAGCAAAAAGTACCACCAGTAATATCCATAATCCATGCGAGAAAGAAGAGAGCTTTGTTTTTGCTTTAGCCTCAGCATTGGCCGCACTTCTTACAATTACTGCTGTTACTGGTAGTCCGCCTATCAATCCGCTAATGGTATTTCCTACTCCTTGCGCTATCAGTTCTCTGTTTTGAGGTGTTACTCTATTGCTGGCATCCAGCTTATCTATTGCTTCAATACTCAATAAGGTTTCCAGCGTGGCAACAAAACAAATAACGATGGCATTTTTCCAGATAGCAGTACTATGTAATATGGCTTTAAAGTCGGGGAAATTAACCTGCGAAAAAACATTCTTAGGCACGTTTACAAAATGAGATGGCAGCAGCTTTATGGATGGAAAAAAGTATTGTATACCAAGACTAATCATTACCCCAAATACAACCGTAATAAAAGAAGCAGGTAAAAAAGAGATGAGTTTATACAACCATCTTTTCCAGACTATCAAAAAAAGGATGGAGGAAATAGAAACGATTAATATCCCTGCAGAAAAACTGTTGCGGATATCATCTATATTCTCGAATGCATGATTGAAAGTAATAATATTAAAGAGCTCATTACTCCAGAACATGGGTTTATCGTAACCAAATAATACAAAAGGAATTTGCTTGGATATAAGTATAATACCAATTGCTGCCAGCATGCCTTTAATAACTGCCGAAGGAATAAAGCTCGTAAATCCGCCCAGCTTAAAGATGCCCAGCAATATCTGCATCAACCCTGCAAGCATTATGGCCAGAAACAATAATGGTAGTCCTCCGGTTTCGTGGATAGCGGCAGCACAGATAGCTGTTAAACCCGCAGCTGGTCCACTTACACTTAAAGGAGATTTACTGATCAGCGACACAATTATACCACCAACAATTCCTGCAGTAAGCCCCGAATATACCGGAACTCCCGAGGCTAATGATATGCCCAGACAAAGTGGCAATGCAACAAAAAATACGGTAATACTGGCCTTGAAATCATGTTTCAGAAATGCAAGAAAGTAAAACTTCGATTTTCTGCTGATGAATTGCATACCATATACATTTTGTTACTAAGGAGATAGGAGGAAGGAGACAAGAGATAGAATAATACATTTATGTTTTACCATTGTATTCTGTATTCCATTATCAAATTATCGAATTTGTATTCTGTATTCAATTAGCACATTAGCATATTATCGAATTAGCTAATTGTATTCTCCTGACTACCTTGTTAGAGTTTCTCGTACAACGCTCTCAGCTTTTCTCTGGTCATAATACTTTCCCAGTTCTTGCCTAAAGCGTTCTCCCACAATGGTTTCATTCCCAGGCTAACATTCAACATCGCATCAAACTGCTCTTCTGATAAACCATTGCAGATACCTACCGGTATATCTATATTATTCTCTGCCACCATTTGCTTAAACTCCTTTACACCTGCAGGATAGTATTCTTCCAGATGGTTCATTACTATACAGTTGCCAATACCATGCTTGGTTCCCAGTAAATAACTCAATCCGTAGCTCACCGCATGTGCCACACCCACCTGAGAATATGCAATGCTCATACCGCCGGCATAAGATGCCATCATCAGCTTGTCGTCGTTAGCATCATTCCAGGGTTTGTTACCAAGAAATATATCTTGACAAAGCTGCAATGCTTTTTCGCCATAACTCTTACTAAATTCATTCAGGAAAGTTCCTTCCAGGCTCTCTATACAATGTATATAACAGTCCATTCCAGTATAAAAACGTTGATTAGCAGGCGCATCTTTTGTTAATTCAGGATCCAGCACTATCTGATCGAATGGTGTAAAGTCGCTATTCATACCCAGTTTACGTACCGGACCAGTCAGTACGGTTGTTCTGCTTACTTCGGCACCCGTACCACTAAGGGTAGGTATACCCGCTTTATATACGCCAGCAACTTTTACCAGATCCCAGCCCTGATAGTCGGCCGAAGAACCTGTATTATTCATCATCAGCGAAACTGCTTTTGCAAGGTCCATTGCACTACCGCCACCAATTCCTATAATACCACTTACGGTACCAAACTCTTCTTTCAGCTCTTGCGCAAGTTTATCTACCTGCGTTGTCTTTGGTTCGTAGGTAACATCTACTATAACTATCTTATCTTTTCCTCTCAATGGAATACGGCTCGCCAGTGGTTTGCCCTCAAAAAAATGATCCAGCAGAAATATCATTGGCGCATCTCCTTTACGGTGTGGTGCCAGTATTTCGTCCAGCTGATTAAAACATCCTCTACCAAAAACTACATTGCTTACCAATTTCAAATTACGGAATTGCATATCTGTTTATTTAGATTAATTCTGGCAAAGGTGTTGATTACATTTTTAATAATCAACAAGTTTTTCTATTTCGGTAAAATCTCCCCCCTATAACGTTACATAATTGTTTAATATAGCCCTGCGGTATGACAACTATCATAATAAATGATACTTTTGCCCACGTATTTTCAGATTAAGATTATTTAGAACACATGCCTCACGTAAAATTTTCGCACGACAACGCTGCCTTTTTCAATATTCTCAGAAAAAGAGTTAACGATTATTTCAAAACAAAAAACATTAAGCCTACCGGCAATATGGCACTTTACAGCAAGACTATCATTCTGGCTATTGCTTTTCTGGCTGCTTATATCGATCTTGTTTTTATCCATCAGCCTGCCTTTGTTTCTATTATCGTTTGCTGCATTACCGGATTAGTTATGGCCGCTATCGGGTTCAATATATTTCACGATGGAGCCCACGGTAGTTATTCTTCCCGCAAAACCATCAATCATATTATGGCCTGCTCCCTCAACTTTATGGGAGGAAGCTCTTATATATGGAAACAAAAACACAACATCAATCATCACTCCTATACAAATATCGAAGGGCTGGATGATGATATCGATATTAAACCTTTCTTCCGCACCAATACTTCGCAGAAACGTTACTGGTTTCATCGCTTTCAGCATATCTATAGCTTTGTATTGTACGGACTAACTTACCTTACCTGGGTGTTTCAGAACGACTTTACCAAGTATTTCCGTGGCAGAATCTCCGATCATTCTACTATGAAAAAGATGAAGCTGTCGGAGCATATAATGTTCTGGGTTACCAAGGTTACTTACCTGTTCACCTTCCTTATTATACCTGCTTATGTGGTAGGTATCAGTCACCTGATTATTGGCTACAGCATCATTGCATTTGTTTGTGGTATAGTAATAGCCTTTGTATTTCAACTGGCACACCTGCATCAGGCGGCTGAGTTTGTACTACCAACCAATACTGATCATTACGAAGTAGAAAACGAATGGGCAATCCATCAGATACATAGTACCATCAACTTCGATACCCGCAACAAGCTGGTTTCCTGGTTCTGTGGAGGTCTCAACTTTCAGGTAGAGCATCACTTGTTTCCTAAAATTAGTCATGTTCACTATCCACAAATCAATAAGATAGTAAAAGATACCTGCAAGGAGTTTAATATTCCTTACAACGAGTTTCCCAACACTTTCAGCGCCATCCGCTCGCATCTGCAGTTTTTAAAGTATATAGGAAGAGCCGCTTAATTAGAGAGCCAATGTGCTGATGTGATATTTAGCTAATATGCTAATTGAATACATCTTGAAAGAGTAATAAATACATTTTACCATAGTGTGGCTTCAAAATTATATATGTGTGTTAAGAAATGAAATGTGTTTCTTGATAACAGAAATGTGTGTGTAGCGGAATAATATGTTTGTGCTTGAAACAGGTGTTTCTTTTGTAAAATATTTAGTATAGCTGTTGCTAAAGTAAACGTGAGTGTTGCGCGGACTTATATAAGTATACCGAAACGGAAGCATGTTGATAGTGTAATAGCATTTGTATGTATAGTTATTAAATGTGTGTGTAGCGGAATAGAATATATGTGTAAGGAAAACGGTATATGTATATAGTGCAGCGCAATGTTGGTTTAAAAAGAGTGCGCGTAATAGTTGTGGAGGATAATGAATTTTTTGAAATAGGATAAGCATGAATGAAAATTGAGCGAGCGACAGGGATAGGAACGGCATCCTTTTTTTGCTAACCCCTATCCCCTAAAGGGTGACTAAATACAGCAAAAAAAGATACAGTGGATAGCCCGGCACGAAGTGGGCGCCATAATTAAAGTAAAAAGTAAAAAACAAAAAGTAAAAAAGAGCACTAATACAAAGAGTAGAATACAAAAACTAAGGACTACAAAAAGAAAAGCTACAGAATACAAATACGGTACCTAGAGAATATAAAAGACAAAGTCCCGGAAAGGAATACTCTCCGGGACTTTTTTATTACCTATCGTTAATTATCTTAATCTTCAAAGTGAAGCGAGAACATGATCATTCTGGATTGTAGCTTATCGAAAACGCTGGAATACTTTAAGTTGGGATCTCTCTCCAGCACATTGGTTAGGCCATAACCAAATTTAATTTCGGGAGTGAGGGTAAAATATTCGAGGAAGAAGTTGAAGCCAACACCTATCTCTAAACCAAAATCATCTTTCTTAAGTTTCAGTAACCAGTCGTTATTAAAACCGCCATTCTGATTACCATCGTTGCTTACCACATTGATATCGTACTTGCCACCCAACAACAGATAGGTACGGAAATTGTGAATTCTATCTGAATTGAACTTTATCTGTAAAGGAAAGTTCCACATGGTGGTAGGCATGGTTCTGGTTTGCGAAGAAGGCTCGTACAAAGCAGGATGATTGATGGTATAACTAAAATACCTTGCACCACCCAATACGAGCTGCGGATTGAAACGCAACTGAAATCTTCTGCTCAATCTTAGTGTGCCATGCAAGCCAAGGGCAATACCGCCCGACTGTCCGGGTTCGGCAATCATTACGCTATCGCTGGCGAGAAACTTGGAAGATTTGGTAGGACTTAAATAGCAGGAGTTGTACCCCAGCGTAAGACCGAAATAGTAGGGCATATTATCATGCTCGGCACGATACGTTTCGAAGCGTTGCGCCTGCAATTTTACCGTTGCAACCAGTAGCAGTATAATGCCTGTAATTATTTGCTTCCGCAATAGATGCTGCATATTCCTAAGCTTAACGATTTAAAATAAGTATCCTTATACCCAACATTATCGAGTATTTTCTGAAAGTTTTCTCCTTCTGGAAAAGCCTGTACACTATCGTTGAGATAACTATATGCTGCCTTGCTGCCAGAGAATAGTTTGCCTAATCCTGGCGTTACAGTTTTCATATAGAGTGTATATATCTTTTTGAACCCGGTCTGTTTTGGTTTGGAAAATTCCAGCACTACCAGTTTACCGCCCTTCTTTAATACACGGCGCATTTCGGATAATCCCTGTTCGAGATGCTCGAAGTTGCGAACGCCAAAAGCTACGGTAATAGCATCGAAAGTTTCATCGGGAAAAGGAAGGTTTTCGCTATCGGCCTGTTGTAATACAATGCTTTCCTGCAAATTAAGTTTGGCTATTTTCTTGCGGCCCAGTTCCAGCATTCCGTTGCTGATATCGATACCTGTAATGTGCTGTGGTTTTAGCATTTTGTAAGTCATCAACGCTACATCGGCAGTACCGGTTGCTACGTCCAGTATTTTCTTAGGCTGTAAATCTCTAAGCTGGTTAATGGCTTTTCGTCTCCATACAATATCAATACCGCCGCTCAGAAAGCGATTTAGAAAGTCGTAGCGGAATGCGATGTTATCGAACATTTCAGCTACCTGTTGCTTTTTGGTTAGCCCGCTTTCTTTATCGGGCACTATTGTATCGTGTTCAAATTGTACCATTACCGCGAAGATATTGATTTATGAATGTATGGTGGTTTGTGATGCTATCTTTAACCCCTCTTTTGCAGTTGAAAGAATTAACGAATTGACGTATTTGCGTATTAATGAATTAAAAAACAGCAACAATTTATTTTCAAAATAAAAACTAAAAAACAATATAAATGCTCTTTTACTTCTTGCTTAAATAGTGCAAGGTATTGCTGTTGTTGTCATCAAAAACAAGCTTACAGTAATCATTAATTTCCTGAGCTGTAATGGCATGATAACGCTCCAGTTCGGAGTTCATTAAAGTTGCATCTCCCAGTGTTTCATAGAAGGCCAGACTATTTGCTCTGTTCATCACGCTGATATCTTCAAACGCAATAACACTCTCGGTTTTATTCTTTATTTTCTGCAATTCATTGTCGGTAATCAGCTCCTTTTTCATCAGCTCTATTTCTACCATCAAAGCCGCTTCGGCATCTTTCATAGATACTCCTTTTACCAGCTTACCATCAACGGTTAATAAACCGGGTTCAACTGTACCATAATGATAGCAATCGATAGAAGAAAACAATTGTTGTTCCTTCACCAGTCGCTGGTGTAAACGAGAAGAGGCGCCACCGCCAAGAATCTCGGTAATAAGATCGGAGATATAATATGATTTATCCAGACGACCGCCCATGTGCCAGGTCTTTAGCAACAGGTCCACCGGAACATCGGCTTTTACTTCCATTACTCTTGGGGCTGTCTGAGGAGGTTCCACTGGCAGGTTGCGGACATATTTTTCACCCATTGGAATTGGTCCAAACCATTTCTCGGCTAACCCCTTTACCTGTGCAGTAGTTACTTTACCAGCCACTACCAGCACCGCATTTGCCGGGCGGTAATGCTTGAAGAAAAAGGCTTTTACTTCCTCCATCTTCACATCTTCCACATGCTTTAGTTCTTTACCAATAGTCATCCAGCGATAAGGATGTGTTTTGTACGCCAGCTCCCTCATTTTATGCCAGACATCGCCGTATGGTTTATTGATATAGTGTTCCTTAAATTCTTCGCAAACTACTTTTCGCTGTACATCCAGACTCTTTTCGCTAAAGGCCAGACTTAACATACGATCGCTCTCCAGCCAGAAAGCTGTCTCCAGATTCTCGGCAGGTAGCTGACAATAATAGTTGGTAATATCGTTGGTAGTATAGGCATTATTTTCGCCCCCTGCCATTTGTAAAGGCTCGTCGTATTCTGGTATATTAATACTCCCGCCAAACATGAGGTGTTCGAACAAATGAGCAAAACCAGTTTGCTCCGGGTTCTCATCGCGGGAGCCTACATTATACATAATGTTTACTACCGCAACCGGGGTAGAATGATCTTCGTGCACTAAAACCGTTAAACCATTATCCAAAACAAACCTATCAAACTGAATCATACTTTATTCCCTGTTTAGCTGGGGTGTGCAAATATATTAGTAATACATTGTTTTGAATGTTGAATTGTAAATGTTGAATGAAAACGAAACATTCAAGCTATTACAAACCTGTAACCTGAAACCGGCAACTTATTTACTATATTCCTACTGTCCTTCTTCGAACTTTTTTCTTGCTGCTTCGGCTTTCTTAAAATCGAGTACTACTCCGTTTATACAATAGCGTAACCCTGTAGGCGGTGGACCATCGTTGAATACATGACCGAGATGAGAGTTGCATCTTCCACACTCTACTTCTGTTCTTTGCATACCATGAGAACTATCGGGTTTGTATATGATAGACGTTTTAGAAATAGTTTCATAAAAACTTGGCCAGCCGCAGCCACTTTCGAATTTCGTATCACTTTTAAACAAAGGATTGCCACACACAGCACAATAATAAGTACCTATTTCCTTTGAGCTTTCGAACTTACTGGAATAAGGGCGTTCGGTTCCTTTTTCTCTGGCTACTCTATACACTTCTGTGTTTAAAATTTTCTTCCACTCTTCTTCTGGCTTTACCACTTTACTGGTATCCGTATGGGAATAATGATTGTTTTTTTCTTCCATATTATTTGTTGTTTTATTTTGAGATTTACAAGCTGTAATCAGTGTACAAATCAAAATCATTGAAGCGAATATTCCTTTCATAATGTTTCTAAAATTAGTGAATAACAGTTTTAAAAATGTAAAGTTCAGTTTAGGGTCTGTAAAAGGAAATAAAAAAAAGGTTGATTGGTATGTTAAACGTTCATGATAAAACTGTTTATTTGCGCAAATAGCAAACAAGTAAGCCTAATGTTGAACATAATTCTTTTTGGTCCTCCAGGTAGTGGAAAAGGTACACAAAGTGAAAAACTAGTTGAAAAGTATCATTTAATACATCTAAGTACGGGTGATTTGTTACGTAAAGAAATTGCTGCTGAAACTCCATTGGGTATTTCTGCTAAGGCATTTATGGATGATGGCAAACTGGTGCCGGATGATGTTGTAATTGGGATGATTGGTAATTGTATAGATGAAAACTTTCATGCAAAAGGAATTTTGTTTGATGGATTTCCTCGTACTGTTACCCAGGCAGTTGCTTTAGATCTTTTGCTTTCGCATAAAAGTACGCCGATAAAGAAGGTGCTCTTTTTAAAAGTAAATGAAGATGAATTGATCAAAAGACTGGTGAAACGTGGAGAAACCAGCGGAAGAGCTGATGATGCTAATCCTGAAATTCAGAAAAGAAGACAAGTAATTTATAAGGAACAAACCTTACCAGTTTCAGATTATTATCAGCAGTTTGATAAGGTTGTAAACGTAGAAGGTATAGGAACAATTGATGATATTTTCAATTCACTTTGTGAAGAGATTGAAAAGGTAAGCCTTGAAGTAGAATAGTAGGTTATTAATGATAATAAAAAAGCGGATAGAATTTAATTCTATCCGCTTTTTTGTTTATAGATATTGCTCTATTAATAATCTCTTCTCACCTGGAATATTCCATATATATGGTGAATAGTATCCGATACAAATGTTCCTCCAAAAGAACCATTAATAAATCCACCTATATGCGTAGAATAGGAAGTAAGATTAACAGCTACATTGGTAGAAGTAATATTATTATTCTTCAGGAATGGATGATTAATATATAAGTTACTCATTACTGCAGCACCTTGTGTTCCGGTAAAATTGAACGTGATATTATTGCTGGCAGATTTGCTGCCATAAATAGTTGTAAAAGAAGGAACTACATTTCCAACAACAAAACCTGAGGTAGAATCTGGCTGCGTATTAATACTATCCACCGAATTTGCTGAAATACTATCTATATAAAAATAAATAAAACGCTTATAAGGCACAGTAGGATTGCTACCAAACTTACAAGCAACAATATTGCTGAAATTATTCTGCCCGGTATATACAACAGCACTTGTCCACTGACCAACTGTAGTATCAGTCTGGTTCAATACATAGTATTGAATAGTATCAGAACTAACACACATTGGTATAGAAACGCTGTAAGCACCATTGGTGATAGGTGTCTGATAGCTAAGTCCTCTTAAATTGAAATATAAAATACCAGCGGCTATTCCTTTATTAGCACAATCTACAACCTTACCCGAAATGGTAGCAGTACCATAAGAACCGAAGTTGTTTACATAAATTACGCCCGCATCAGCTGTAGCGCTATTATACGGTCCAATATTGCCACTATCTCTGTTTAAAACTGTTTCAGCGCAAGAACCCGTTCCCAATACTTCAATAACCAATGGCTCATTGTATGGAACCAATCCTGCATATACCCCCGATGTATCGGTAAAACTATAAACATAAGAATTGGTATATACTCTTTTTACTCTTACCAGAGAACGTTTAAAAGGATTGTTTTTAGTATCTCTTACAGTAGCAGAAAATCTTACTCCTTTATAAGCGGCTCCACAATTCCAGGTAGCACAATGGGTAATACTCGCTACAAAATTGCCACCCATTCTTACCGCAGTTCCTTCCTGATGCCAGAAACCAGTAGATTCATTAAAACTCCAAAGTTCTGTTTTAGAGGTAGGAGCATATTGTAAAAGTCCTGCAGAAACAGGCAAAGTAATTGTTGCAGACTTAGGAGTATCTATCTGTAGTACTTCTCCATTATTACCGGTAAGTTCAATTCCTAACATTCCAAAACTTTCAATACCCATTTCATTGCCGGCAGTATTAATCCCTCTTTGTGCACCAGGTGTCTGACGATCACCATTGGTTTGAGCAGGATCTGTAAATGATAAAGCAACATGTACATCTCCGGTATACTTAGCACCAGTAGCCTGATTTCTTACAGCATTTGCAGGTAACGAAAAAGATGCTCCATTATTTAAAGTAAGCACACCACCTGTAGTACTGCTTACAATTCCTACAGCGCTTTTCTTCTTTAACTGAATTTCTATGTAATGCTTTTGTCCCTGACGAGCCATAAAAGTTCTCGCACCATTAAAGTATCCTACATGAGCTGCAGTAATGTACGCAGCATAATCATTTAATGGAATATCGGAAAAACTAAATTCACCGTTTACGTTGGTATACGTAGTAGAAGTAGCACTTTTTACAGCAGCACCAGCTACCGGTATGCCCGCTTCATCTATTATTCTACCTACCACAGAAGCTGTGATATTCAGCGTATCGGTTGCAGGTATTACTACTTCCGAATCGAAGGTCTTTTTTACACAAGAGTTGAAAGTAACCGCCAATAGCAAAGCTCCTATCAAAAATAACTTATTGCGCATCGTATTTACTGATTTGATATAATTAACCCAATTAATGATGCCCAAAGTAAAGGGATTTAATGCAAACAACTAATTGGGAACAAGGTGTTAACTTTTCATTTTAATTTATATATACCTCCTGCTTTATAATATGGAATAATAATATCATAAAACGCTTTTTATTTTCTCTGCTTTTTAAAACAGATTATTCATTCATCAAGTTCTTGCACTTAAAGGAATTATAGTATCTACCTTCGCGGTGTTATTGCTTGCTTTCAGTTCATTTAAAACTGTATTTTGTCCAATTTCAACGCTATATCAAAGTATGTTCTGATGTATATTTTCACCTTTTTGTTACTCACAGAAAGCAGGAATGTTCAGGCACAGTTATGCAATGGAAGTCTGGGCGACCCAGTAGTAAATATTACTTTCGGCACAGGCAATGTAACCCCCGGCAGTATTGCAGGCTTTAAAACAGATTATCAGTATTTATCAGGTAGTTGCCCAAACGATGGGCAGTATACCATTTCCAGCATTTCCCCCGCCTGTTATGGTGGTGCCTGGTGGACTTTGTCCAGCGATCATACCCCCAATGATGTAAATGGCAATATGATGATTGTAAATGCCTCTTACAATCCCGGCGACTTTTTTGTAGATACCGTATCCGGTTTATGCAATGGCGTAACCTACGAATTTGCAGCCTGGTTATTAAACCTCGTTATAGATCCCGGTGCTATTCATCCCAATATTACTTTTAGTATCGAAACCACAACGGGTAGCATTATTCAGCAATATCAAACCGGCGATGTACCTACCACATCCGGACCAATATGGAATCAGCATGGTTTCTTTTTTGCTGCCCCCGCCAATAGTGGAAAAGTGGTTTTAAGAATGCGCAACAATGCTCCCGGAGGTATAGGTAACGATCTGGTGATAGACGATATTACTTTTCGCCCCTGTGGTCCTAAGGTAACCGCCACCAGTTCCAGCGGAAACAATACCATTTACACCTGCTCTTACGATACTACCCATTACACATTTTCCGGCACAGCATCTTCCGGGTTTAACAACATCAATTATCAGTGGCAGCTTAGCAGCGATAATGGTAAAACCTGGAACGATATTCCGGGCGCTACTACCAGTACTTATACCATACCCAATACTCCCACAGGGTATTTTTTATACCGGCTTACCGTTGCCGAAGGAACCTCTATCAGTATCAATAATTGCCGAATAGCTTCCGACACTATTATTTACTATAAAGAACCTTTACCAGCCTCAGGTTTATTACATCAGTATGGTAGTTGCCTGGGCGATTCCTTATCTATCAAAGCCGACCCTTTTAATACCTATCTATGGACTGGCCCATCGTTCTTTAATTCCGCTCTTAATGCCTTTACTATAAAAAATTTATCCTATAAGGATTCTGGCTGGTATCATGCCAGCATTGTTTCTAAAACAGGCTGTGTTGCAAAAGATTCTTTTTACCTGCACATTAATAAATTGCCTGCCATCCGCACCAATGCAGATATCAGCATTTGCGAGGGCGATAGCGTATTGCTTACAGGCAATGGAGGGGAACAATATTTATGGAGCCCTGCTACTTACTTAAACAATCATACTACCGATTCTGTAATAATTATTACCCCCACCGATTCTATAGTTTATACATTGCACGCAAGCAATGGGGCTTGTTCCGATTCACAGAAAGTACATATAAATGTCTGGAAAAAACCGACCGTTATAGTTAATAAAGTAAATGAAATTCACGAAGGAGAATCCATCGAGCTTACTGGCATTATTACTGGCACCGATTTGTTTTATTACTGGAAACCCAATACCAATATTATCAACAATAGCACCCTTTATCCAACTGTTTATCCCGACACCAGCACTACCTATTATCTGGTGGCTACCTCCTACCACAACTGTGGAGTAGCTATGGATAGTGTATTTATAAAAGTATACAAGCAATTGCATATTCCAAATGCCTTCACGCCCAATGGAGATGGAGTGCACGACTACTGGAAAATTGGTAATAGTTTATCCTATCCCAATACCGAAGTAATGATCTTTAGCAGAGGAGGCGCCCTGCTATATAAAGCTGCTGGCAACTTTATTCAATGGGATGGAAAAGTAAATGGCAAAACCCTGCCATTGGGTACTTATTATTATATTGTCAACCCGCACGAGAATCAACCTGTTTATTCCGGTTGGTTACAGATAGTACAGTAAGCAATAGAGTTTACTATGCTATCAATTGTCCATCATCAATTGTCAAATTATTATTAAACTAAAGATTGGATCTCACCAAAGCATCTTGTATTATTTTTTACTTTTTAATTTTTACTTGAATTATGGCGCCCACTTCGTGCCGGGCTATCCACTGTATCTTTTTTTGCTGTATTTAGTCACCCTTTAAGGGATAGGGGTTAGCAAAAAAAAGGATGCCGTTCCTATCCCTGTCGCTCGCTCAGATCACAGTCAGGCTTCGGCTTACTCGTCAGACGATGGACACTCATCGTCAGACGAGTACTAAGAGTTCCAGAGGAACAACCATATGGTTGATATTAAGTATTAAAAATGGAACTAAAATCCCGTAGGGATGGCCTTATAGTAACTTTTCCTAGCAGAAGTCTCTTTTTTAATCTTCATTTCAAATGCTCAACAGAATAAAAGAAAAAGGACTCTGCGTATCCGGGGTATTCTTAAACAATTCCTTTTCCCGCCACTGCCGCTCAAACTACTTGTTGGCTGCGGTTTATTTCTTGACAACTGTGTTTGATAACTTCTCAAATTCAGCAATATATTTATCAAATTTATCATCTGCAATACCTTGCATGATTACAGCGCTTTCATCAATAATTACAACATGTTGAAATAAAACAATTTCTTTTCCTTTTAACTTGCCATAAACCTCTCTCTTAAAAGAAATTAGACCATTCGTATTATTTTCTGAAATATTTTTCGTTGTTTCTACTTTAATCATATTGGCAATAAAATCAGCAATCGATTTTAAAGACATACCTTCTATTGGTATAGTGATTACTGTAAAATATGGCTCATTATCATAGGAGTCTTTTATTATACCATTAATTGAATAGGTATACATTAATGTTGAAAATTTCGCAAATTTGAAAATTGATTTAGTGTCATCAAGTTTAAAATGTGAATTTGCAAATGGAGTTACTTCAAATGTTTTATCGTAGTAAATTGATTGTAAAGCTTGTTTTATTTTAATTCCTGTTTCGTTGTCATTTGATTCAAATACCCCCATCACAGTAGTTGAAAAAGTTGAATCACCAAAAACAAGATTGTACATTTTTGTTTGTGATTCACCCTGAATAAGAACCATTTTAGCAGGATATTTATTAAGTTTAAACTCTTTGTATTCTAAAACTTTTAACCCCTTTAGTTCAAATTTCTTTCTTGAAAAAGTGGCAGCATTAGTATAGAAACTTCCACCAATTAAATCCATTGCTTGAATTATAGCTTTGTTTCCATTTTCAATAGCAGGGAGTTTAGTAGAAGTAACAAAACCTAAAGGTGGAATTATGAATACTCTTGTACCTGGTATATTTAAATGCTTGTTTGTTTTAGTAGTTGTAATATCATTTGAAGATTTATTATTAGATTCCTGTCCAAATGAGATTATTGATATACAAATAAATATAGTTGTCAATATTTTAGTCATAATAAATATTTATAAGGCAAGTTCTAACTATTCACTTGTGGTATTTTTATTTCCCACAGAGTCTCCTTCCTCGCAGAAGTCTCTTTTTCATTCTTCATTTCAAACGCTCAACAGAACCAATGAAAAAGGACTCTGCGTATGAGCGTCATCCTTAAACAATTCCTTTTCCCGCCGCTGCCGCTCAAACTGCTTGTTAGCGGTAGGCTTTCTCCTCTTTGGAAAGCTCAAGTATTAATTGAACTATTATTAAAATCAATAAAAACCAACAACCCCATAAAAGAGTTACTCTTGAAACATAACAATCTAAAATGAATATCACTAAACATATAAGTTTTAAAATTAATAGATATGTTATAATTCTCTTGCTTTTAATAAACTTAAAGACTAAAAACAAAAATATTGAAATTATAAAGGCTATTGAAATAACAATTTCTCCAAATCTATTTTTGTAATAATTCATACAACCAATACCTGATAAAGATTTTTTAGTAGGCCGAAGAGCTTTCATACATACACTATCAAAATAATTTGGTTTTTCAGGTAACGTAACTGAATGTTTCTCTAATGTATCTAATGGAACGCTTTGAATAATCGTACCAATTTTATTTGTGTCAATATTTTCATCTCCAATAGTGTCTCTCGCTGGTAGAGTTTCAGTATGAACTGATTCTTTTTCAATTTTTACATTTCTGTCAGCATCAGATTGATTGTAAGCAAAACTATACTCAATGTCACCTTTGTTACAAGTTACAAAGAAGAATGTAAATGGTAGAAAATAGCACATTACAGTTACAAATCTTAGAAGTAGTTTCATATTATTAGGTTCTTGTATTTAAAGCTTACCACTAACGGTCTTACTTGACGGCGGCGGCACTGAACGACCCTTAAATTGTGTACTTTAATTGCTGAGTTTATCTGCATCCCGAATAGTTTGGTCTTGTCTTTTTATATATCCTTCTAATGAATTTGTACTTGGTAAATTATCTCTTTGATATTTATCTATAAGAGGTAAAGTCTTTACGATTTTCAAAATATTATGAAGGTCTGCAATTGTCAATTCCTTAGTCTCTATAATTTTTAGTAACTCGGTATGTCTTGCAATAGATGAATTATACTTTGTTAGGTTCTTAGCAATAAGATTTCTCATTTTATCTCTTAAAGATGAATCTTTTATTTCCTCACAATGTCTGTTTGCAGAACTTATGTATAATTCATTTTTATCGTTGTAATTATTAAAGGAAATAATACTATCACTCTTGCTTTTCTGAAGTTCATCAATTTTGACTTCTAAGTTTTTTAAGTCAACACTTTTATTCACAAGTTCATTGTACAAACTTTCAACCAAATCATCTGCAACTCTTTTAGAAATAATTTCATAGGATGCCTTTTTGTTTTCTAATGCTTTTGGTGTTTCTTCCTTTGGGGCATCTATTTTGGGTGAATGATTACACGAAACGAGTGTTAATACTAAAAAGGAAGATAATATTGCTTTTGTTATCATAAGGTTGTTTAAAATAAGTTTTATTTAATGGTAATTTCAACTCATTACCTATAATTAGTTTTCAAATTTATTACCCTTGAATAGTAGCTACTCTGCCCAAATTGCTACTAACGGTCGCAGCCCTTTATGTTGCATTTCTCCATTATCAATTTACAATCATCAATTATTATCCCCCTCTCAACTCATCTTACTAATACTCGTGGTGATACTCGGAAAGGCTGTGCCTGTTTCGTAATCCATTGCAGCTTAAAGCTGCATTTCCAGATTATCAATATTCAAAATACCACAAGTGTTTTCACTACAGGTATTCATTATCAATCATCCATCAACCATTATCAATTGCTTAAAACGCTTCGCCATTTCAGTCACAGGTTGTTTAACTGAAATTACCTCTCAAAATAATACAATTAAACCATCCCTCCCAAATAATAATCCACTCAATGTCTTTCCCTGAATAGTGTTGACCACTTTTGTTATTAATTTTCGTTATTATAAA
>JBAXVH010000040.1:0-8933 GCA_037129215.1 Bacteroidota bacterium
AAAGGCATTATCTTTTGAAGTTTTTTGTAAAAATAATAGAATTATTATTATTTCTTAAATTCTAATATTCTTGTATTTTTTTACTTTCCTTTATTTTTGTGTTTTATGCAATTATTAGAATAAGTTCTAAAGGATGATTAAGTCATCTGATTTTAAATCCATTAAACTTGTCTACTAAAAATATTTTATTATTAAAACAATATTGACCACAACTATATAAATATGCCAACCAATTCAAAATTTAGTGCATTATTTGAATTTGCTACTGAAGGCATTCTGGTAATAAACGATACAGGTAAAATAATAATGGCCAATCCTGCTGTATTATCGCTATTCGGATATGCCGAAAAAGAACTGATTAATCAAAGGATAGAAATCTTAATTCCTGAGAGATTTGCTGGAAATCATTCCCACCACAGGAATACTTATGCTGAAAATCCTAAACCCCGTACTATGGGAATAGGAATGGATCTGTATGCTAAAAAGAAAGACGGCAGTGAATTCCCTGTTGAAATCAGTTTAAGTCCATTTAAAGATGAGGACGGCTCTTTTACAATTGCTTTTATTATTGATATTACCACCAGAAAGCAAATAGAAGATGCTGTAGTTCATCAAAGAAATGAACTGGAGAAATTAACCAATGAACTGGAAAAAAGAGTTAGAAACAGAACCATGATTCTGGAAGAAGCACTACACGATTTAGAGAATTCGAGAGAAGAACTAAGTGCAGCACTTGAAAAGGAAAAAGAACTTAACGAGTTAAAATCAAGGTTTGTATCAATGGCATCTCATGAGTTTAGAACACCATTGGCTACCATATTATCTTCCTTGTCGCTTGTAAATAAATACAGCGAATTAAACGATACTACAAATCAAACAAAGCATATTAACCGTATTAAAACCTCTGTTTCTCACTTAACAGAAATATTAAACGACACACTCTCTATCAGCCGATTGGAAGAAGGTAAAGTATTGATGACTTATACCCATTTTGATTTAGAGATATTCATAGGTGAAACATTACAGGAACTTCAGGCTATTGCTAAAAAGGGGCAACAAATAACGTATACGCACAATGGGATAAAGAAAATTTTTATGGATATTAAAATCCTGAAACAGATTATTTTTAACCTTGTTTCCAATGCAATTAAGTTTTCACCTGATAATTCTGTCATTGAAATATACACGCAGGCCTACCCTTCTAATTTAACGTTACAAATTACAGATAACGGCATAGGGATACCTGAAGAGGACAAAGAACACATGTTTGAAAGGTTTTTTAGGGCACAAAATGCTACAAATGTTCAAGGAACAGGCCTTGGTTTAAATATTGTTGCTAAATTTGTCGAACTTTTAAAAGGGAATATTACTTTTGAAAGCCAATATGGGAAAGGAACCACCTTTTTCATCAAGCTACCAAACAAACACGAATAATAATGATTAAGAAAATTTTATTGATTGAGGACAATGAAGCTATGAGGGAAAATACCTGCGAAATCCTTCAACTGGCTAACTACAATGTTATCACTGCCAAAAACGGGAAAGAAGGTATTGAACTTGCCAATAAAGAACTTCCAGACATTATTATTTGTGATATAATGATGCCTATTTTAGATGGATACGGCGTATTACACCTTTTATCAAAAAATGATGCTACTTCCAGTATACCATTTATTTTCTTATCTGCTAAAGCCGAAAAAACAGATTTAAGAAAAGGTATGGAAATGGGTGCCGATGATTACCTGACTAAACCTTTTGATGATATAGAGCTTTTAAATGCGGTTGAAAGCAGACTTAGAAAAGCCGATTTACTTAGAAAAGAATTTACAAAAAGTATAGAAGGTCTTAGCAATTTTATTGTGGAAGCACAAAGTTTTGATGCTTTAAAAGAAATTTCTGAAACTAAAGAACCAAGATTATATAGAAAAAAAGAATCTATTTACGACGAGGGCGGATATCCTAAAGGTGTTTATTTTATCATTAAGGGTAGAGTTAAGACTTTTAAACTAAACGAGCAATCCAAAGAGCTTATTACCGACCTTCATACCGATGGGGATTTCTTTGGTTACTTATCTCTTTTAGAAGATGGCAAAAACATAGATTCTGCTACTGCTCTGGAAGATAGTCAGATATGTTTAATACCAAAAGAAGACTTTCATGCTTTAGTGTACAAAAACCATGAAGTTTCCAGAAAATTCATAAAACTACTTTCGGATAATCTTATTGAAAAGGAAAATCAGTTACTTAAACTTGCTTATAACTCTGTAAGAAAGAAGGTTGCAGATGCGTTATTAAACCTGAATAACACTTACAATAAAGATAATTCAAAGCAATTTGCTATCAGTATTTCCAGAGAAGATCTTGCCAACCTGGCAGGAACTGCAACAGAAAGTACTATCAGAACACTTAGCGACCTTAGAGAAGAAGGGCTAATTGATATTCATCTGAGCAAAATCACATTATTAAATATCGAAAAGCTGAAGACTGTTCACAATTAATAATCAGCTATCTTTTACTGGCTATCAGTAAATTTAAATCGGTAAATTTCAGTTCGAATTTCTGACTAATATAAAAGTCGGTTAAGGCACCATGGAACAGATAAATACCTTCTCTAAGATAGAAGTTATGCCAGATCAGTTCTTCCACGCCTCCCTCTTCACCCACTTTCAATAATAAAGGCATTAATACATTACTAATGGCCTGACTTGCAGTACGGGCAAAACCGCTTGGTATATTTGGTACACAATAGTGAATTACATTATGCTGTACAAAAGTAGGTTTCTCATGACTGGTTAATTCACTGGTTTCAAAGCAGCCACCTCTATCTATAGCAACATCAATAATAATACTGCCCGGACGCATATCAGCCACCATTCTTTCGGTAACCACTACAGGTGCTCTTCCATATTCATTACTCAAGGCACCCACTGCTACTTCACAGGTTTTTAATTGTTTTGCAAGTATCTTAGGTTCCAGTACACTGGTCCATACTCGGTGACCCAGATTGTTTTCCAGCTGTTTTAATCTGAAAACATTGTTATCAAATACCTTAACGCTGGAGCCTAAAGCCAATGCATTTCTGGTAGCACATTCTCCTACAATCCCTGCACCAATCACAACTACTTTAGTAGGTGGAATACCACTGATACCTCCCAGCAAAACGCCTTTACCATGATTAAAACTACTAAGGTATTGTCCAGCTATCAGCATTACAGCACTTCCGGCTATTTCGCTCATACTTCTAACAATAGGATAAGAACCGCTATCGTCTTTTAAATTCTCAAAACTGATGGCCGTTATTTTTTTTTCCATCATCTTCTCTACCACTTCTTTCCTTAATGCAGAATGATGTATGGGAGAAATAATCAGTTGATTCATTTGGAGATCAGGAATATCTTCCATTACAACCGGAGCACTCTTTACTATTATAGGACATTTGAAAACTTCGGCTTTATCATATACAATTCTTGCACCGGCTTCGGAATAATCTCTATCCGGGAAATGGCTACCATCCCCAGCATCGTGCTCTACCAATACTTCGTGGCCATTACTAACTAATACGCCTACCGCATCGGGCGTTAGCGATACCCTGTTTTCCTGAAAAGCAAACTCTTTAGGTATGCCTATACACAACCTGGAACCTACAGGTTTTACATCCAGTTTTTCTTCTAATGTTTCATAATTAAAAGAAGTAGATATGTAAGGTTTAACAGCCATAGCAAGTAATTTATGTGGAAGTAAATATATAATATTTTGAAGTAGTCTGATAACTTTAAAGACTATAAACCCTTTATCATAATCTGTCTTGTTTCAGGATCTACAATAATTATTTTAATGAAAAGTGTATTCTCAGGTAATAAATGAGCCGCTTTCTCTGGCCATTCTACAAATATTTTATCATGATCGTATAAAGCATCTTCCACCCCAGTCCTCAAAGCTTCCTCCTCATCTTTTATACGATACCAGTCCATATGACAAACCGATAAACCATCTACAGATTGATACTCATTAATAATTGAAAAAGTAGGACTACTAATAGCATCTACTATGTTTAATTCTCTGCACAACTGTCCAATTAAAGTTGTTTTTCCTGCACCCATTGGCGCATCAAAAGCCCATACTGGAATATCTTTTCCTATTGATAATAACTGCTTTGCAATCTGCGGCAATTCTTTTAAAGTGTAGGTAACCTCCATGTTACTTTAAATTATATTTAATGGTCAATTCATTACATATTCTTCCAACAGTATTATCTATGGATTGATACTTAAAATCGGGCAGGGCTTTCAGCAATTTTTCGTTGTTATAAAAATATTGCTCCATTGCAGTAGTAACTGTTTCTTTAGTAATCAATGGCGCTTTATCGCCAAACATCGATTTTAGTTTTTCAAGTCTCCATACTATAGACGCAATTAATGGAGTTACTTTTTTATAAGGTGGTTTTTTATTCCATGTAGTTGCAATAGTATAGAATATCTGTTTGTACTCCAGGTTATCTGCATTTACTATAAACCGTTGATTTTTAATATCACTATCCATCAGATATATCATTGCAGAAGCAACATCCACTACATCTACAAAACCATTAATTCCGGTAGAATACCAGGCAAATTCATCGTAAATAGTTTTAAATATTTTAGTAGATCCTGTATTCCAGTTACCTCCTCCTAAAATAATAGATGGGTTTACAATAACAGCATCGAGGCCTTCTGCAATTCCTCTCCAAACTTCCATTTCTCCG
This sequence comes from Bacteroidota bacterium, assembly GCA_037129215.1. GTDB lineage: Bacteria > Bacteroidota > Bacteroidia > Chitinophagales > Chitinophagaceae > CANFLJ01. Next base: position 4,742 of record JBAXVH010000040.1, read on the forward strand.
TTATGCTTAGACTTTGCATACTCGCTATTTTTATCGCCACTATTCCATACTGTATTCTCATCAATTACTGCACTGTTGGGCATTCTTCCAAGCGATGCTACCGAACTTACATGTACCAGTTTTTTAATACCAAAATTTAAACATGCATTTACAACATTGGCAGTACCTTCCACATTTATTTTATAAAGAATTGCTACATCCTTCGGACTAAACGAAACAACGGCAGCACAGTGATAAACCGTATCAATCTCTTCCATTATTTCTTCCAGAAAAACAGTATCCAGAATGTCTCCTTCTACCCATTGAACAGATGGATGAGTATATGTAGGAGAAGTGCTTCTATATAACGCTTTTACTTTCTTATTCTGTGCAGATAATTGCTTAATAAGTTCTGTACCTAACAATCCGGTTGCGCCAGTTACTAAAATCATAATTGTGTTCTGTTACAGGATTTACAAATGCCACTCACTACCACATCTTTTCGTTCTGCTATAAACCCCTCCGGTAAAACAATAGCAGGAATTATTACATTATCCAGACAATAAGTAGTACCACATTCATCACAGATAAAGTGAACATGATTATCATGATGATGCCCATTGCTACAGGTATCTTTACATAAAGCATACAACACCGAATTATCTGTAGTGGGAATGGTATGAATAATACCTTTTTCAACAAAGGTTTGTAGGGTACGATAAATAGTAACCCTATCATATTTTTCGTGCGTTGCCTTCTCAATATCAGCATGCGCCAATGCAGTATTCCGCTGTGTAAACAAATCCAGAATAGCAAGCCTGCTATCGGTAACACTTAGTTGATTTCTTCTGAGTATCTCATTGAAAGAATCAGGCATAATTCTGTGCATTAATTATTAAATACTCCGTTTACAAAATGGTTCGGTTTCTCTTTCAGTAATGATTTAATATCACTGATTAATTTCTCTACCTCATCATCCTTTAATCCATCATAAACTCCTCCCCTCACATTGCCATTTCTATCAACCAAAGCAAAGAACTGAGTATGTATAAAATCATCTTCAATTCTGGCAACGGCTTTTTTAGGGTCGTCAATGCCGTAGCTATTTCTGGCAGCAGCGTACAAACTATCTTTTCTGCCGGTAAGAAATACCCATTGGCGGGTATTTACTTTCATAGAATCGGCATACTGTTTTATAACGGGTACAGAATCTCTTTCAGGATTACAGGAATGAGACAAAATCATAAAATCGCTGTTATCTTTAAATGCCTCATAAACTTTTCGCATATTATTGTTCATTCTGGGGCAGATACCTCGGCAGGTAGTAAAGAAATAGTTAGCCACACAAACTTTGCCGGCAATATCAAGATTTGTAAATTGTAATCCATCCTGATTAGTAAACGCAAATTTTTGTACTACCCCTCTTTGCAATAAAGTACTGCGGCTAAGAACATCTGTTCCTTTAAATAAAAAGTACCAGAAACCTAATATCAGCACCACAAAAAATATACTGTAACCTATTAGTTTTTTCTTCATAATCATCCTAATTCCTGCAAATGTATGATTAGCAATGAATATGGGTAATAACTTATAATGATAAACGAACAATTTATAGCGTAAAACTTAACGGCTGAATAGTATCCAAATCATACATTTGCAGCTATGCGTGAATATTTAAGTGGATTGAATGAGCAACAACTGGCAGCGGTATCCCATACCACAGGGCCTTTGATGATAGTTGCAGGTGCAGGTAGTGGAAAAACTAAGGTTCTTACGACCAGAATAGCCCATTTAATGGCAAACGGTGTTGATGCTTTCAATATTCTGGCCTTGACATTTACCAATAAGGCCGCAAAGGAGATGAAAGATCGTATAGAAAGAACTTTGCAAAACTCTGAAGCGAGGAATTTATACATAGGTACATTTCATAGTGTATTTGCCAAGATTTTGCGGTACGAAGCCAGCAAAATTGGCTATCCAAACAACTTTACTATTTATGATACCGATGAAAGCAGAAGTGTAATAAAATCGGTTGTACAGGAAATGGGACTGGATGAAAAACATTACAAACCCAACATTGTTCATAACAGAATTTCTTCGGCAAAAAATGCTTTGATTGGTCCTATGGAATATATGATGGATACCTTTTTACAGCAGGAAGATGCCCGTGCTAACCGACCAGCTATTGCTAAAATATATGCTGCTTATGCTGCCCGTTGTTTTAAGAGTGGTGCCATGGATTTTGATGATCTTTTATTGAAAATGCATGAGCTATTAAAAACACATAACGATGCATTACACAAGTATCAGCACAAGTTTAAATATATAATGATAGATGAGTATCAGGATACCAATCCGGTACAGTATCAGATTACTAAATTACTCGCAGCAGCACATGAAAACATTTGCGTAGTGGGCGATGATGCACAGAGCATTTATAGCTTTAGAGGTGCTACTATTGAGAACATATTACAGTTCCAGAAAGACTACGATGATGTGAAGGTTATTAAGCTGGAACAGAACTATAGAAGCACACAAAACATTCTGAATGTTGCTAATAAAGTTATAGGTAATAATAAGAACCAGCTACCTAAAGTATTGTGGACCGACAACCAGGTAGGGGAACTGATAAAACTGGTAAGAACAGGTTCGGATAATGATGAAGGAAAGTTTGTTGCCGATACTATTAAGGAACAAAAACTGCGCAATCATTACTATAACAGGGACTTCGCTATTCTTTACAGAACTAATGCACAGAGCCGTGCATTTGAGGAAAGTCTGAGAAGAATGGGCATTGCATATAAAATTTATGGAGGCCTTAGTTTCTATCAACGCAAGGAGGTAAAAGATATGATTGCTTACCTGCGGATTATTGTGAATCAACAGGATGAAGAAGCGCTGAAAAGAATTATTAATTTTCCTGTAAGAGGAATAGGAAAGACTACTATTGAAAAATGTGTAATATTCGCCAATGAGCAAAACATTACTATGTATGAAGTAGTGAAGCGCGCTGGTGAATTTGGCTTTAAAGCAGGCACTTTAGAAGCACTTACCAACTTCACAACCATGATACGTTACTTCCAGTCTATGCTGACCGATAAGAATGCTTATGATGTGGCGGTGCAAGTAGGTAAACATACCAATATTGTAAAGGAATTATTCAACGATAAAACCACCGAAGGTTTACAGCGTTACGAGAACGTGCAGGAGTTGCTGAACTCTATAAAAGAATGGACAGAATCGCCTGAAAACGAAGATGGTGAACTCGGCGATAAGAGCCTTGGAAGTTATTTACAACAGATAACTTTATTAACCGATGCAGATAAAGATGATGGCAATGATGATATGGTAAAATTAATGACCATACATGCCGCAAAAGGTTTGGAATTTGGATGTGTTTTTGTAGGTGGAGTAGAAGAAACTTTGTTTCCAAGCGCCATGTCCATCAATACCCGTGAAGAGCTGGAAGAAGAGCGTCGTTTATTTTATGTAGCTGTTACCCGAGCTAAGGATAAGTTATGGATAAGCTTTGCTAATTCAAGATATCGCTTTGGTCAGCTGGTACAAAATGAACCAAGTAGATTTTTAGATGAGATGCCAAAAGAATTGTTGGACACTACCCATGCATCCAGTAGTTCCCGCACTATGGGTGGAAGTGGTTTTGGTTCCAGCTTCAGCAGAAATGCGAGTAATAGTTTCTCTATGAATGATGCAGAGCAAGCTGCTAAAAAATATGGCGCCCCGCCAGAGAAAAAAGGTCCTTCTTATATTTCCAAAAGTTCTGCTATTCCAAAATTAACGGCACACATTCCTTCAGGCAACTTTGAGGCAAGTGATGTATCGGATATGGAAGCAGGCCAGCGAATAGAACATCAGAAATTTGGTTTTGGTACCATCAAAAAGATAGATGGCAGCAGCCACAATCCTATGGCAACTATTGAGTTTGAACTAAATGGAGAAAGAAAGATATTATTGAATTATGCTAAGTTGAGAATAGTTAAATAGGATCAAAAAGGTCAATAGATTATTACATCGTTTGAACTTTGATTATACATATTTGTGTATGTATTCCCTACTTCAATTTCAGCTTCTTGATTAACGAGTTGATATCTTTTGTGAATGTAACAAGTTCTTCTTCCTGTTCATTAATGAAAGCATTATCATCCAGTTTACCCAATACAGCATCTCTTTCAGCATCATTCTCATACACCAT
>JBAXVH010000400.1:0-1606 GCA_037129215.1 Bacteroidota bacterium
GAATATAAGGGTGCATTGTACTTCCTTGCTTTGCTGGTAGGTACTGCTATGATGAGTAGAATAGCAAAAGCTTTTCAGGATTATTTTGGCAATGTAATAGTACAGAAGTTTGGGGCTAAATTGTTTACCGATGGATTAAAGCATTCTATGCGTTTGCCTTATCATGAATTTGAGAATCAGCGCAGTGGTGAAACTCTTTCTATCCTGACTAAAGTAAGAACAGACTGCGAAAAATTTATTGGCTACTTTATCAATGTATTCTTTGGAATAATAGTGAGTGTGGTATTTGTATCTATCTATGCTACCAAACTACATTGGAGCATTATGCCGGTATACTTTGGCGGTACATTAATGATTGGTCTTGCTACCAGTTTATTAAGTAAAAAGATAAAGGTTATTCAAAAGAAGATTGTACGTGAAACCAATGAACTGGCAGGTGCTACTACAGAAAGTTTACGCAATATAGAAATAGTAAAAAGTCTGGGATTAACCAATCAGGAAGTAGAAAGATTAAACAAGAATACCTATAAAATTCTTGGGCTTGAATTGACCAAAGTAAAGAGTATCAGAACCCTAAGTTTTATACAAGGAACACTGGTAAACTTTATGCGTCAGCTGGTTACACTTACTTTGTTATGGTTAATTTATAAGTCTGCTATTACACCGGGTCAATACTTATCATTGATGTTCTATGGGTTCTTCATTTTTGGACCTATGCAGGAGATAGGAAATATCATTCTTTCCTATAGAGAAGCAGAAGCTTCGCTGCAGAATTTTGATAACCTGATGAAGAAAGAGGTAGAGCAGAAACCTGCAACACCTGAACATATAGGCACTATAGAAAAGCTTGATTTTGAGGGAGTAACTTTTCAGCATAAATCAGCAAACTATAAAGCCATTGATAATATTTCTTTCTCTGTTGAGAATGGTGAAACTATTGCATTTGTTGGTCCAAGTGGTGCGGGTAAAAGTACTTTGGTAAAACTACTGGTAGGCTTATACAGACCGCTGCAGGGAAAGATTAGCTATAATAATATAGATGGTGCTAATATAGATTTCGAAGAACTTAGAAATCAGATTGGTTTTGTATCTCAGGATACCCAATTGTTCTCCGGAACAATCAGAGAAAATTTATTATATGTAAATCCAGATGCTACCGAACAGGACTTGCTGGAAGTACTGGAAAAAGCAAGCTGTACCAATTTATTATCCCGTGCCGACAGAGGATTAGATACCGTAATAGGAGAATCGGGGCTTAAATTAAGTGGTGGTGAAAAGCAAAGAATCGCTATTGCAAGAGCCTTATTAAGAAAGCCACACTTATTGATATTTGATGAAGCTACTTCTTCTTTAGACTCTTTGACCGAAGAAGATATTACACAGACAATCAAAGCAATCTCTGCAGAGAAAGGTCAGATTACTATTCTTATTGCCCATAGGCTAAGCACCATTATGCATGCCGATAAAATATTTGTACTGGAAAAAGGTACAATAGAAGAAATAGGTACCCATCAGAATCTTATAAATGAAAAAGGACTTTATTATGCAATGTGGAGACAACAAATAGGGGAGCGAAAAGTATAAGGCAACTGATTATAAAATATAC
>JBAXVH010000401.1:0-1605 GCA_037129215.1 Bacteroidota bacterium
TAGCTGGTGTAAGAACACAGGGCTCAGGTGGTTCTTTTGCGGGATCTGCTATTCTAATTCGTGGATATACATCAATGACGGGTTCTAGTGCACCACTATTTGTGGTTGACGGAGTGCCAATCGATAACGGCGGTGGTGGAGTTAATTTACAAAATGGTGTAACCAACTCAAACCGTGCTGTAGATATTAACCCAGACGATATTGAAGACTTAACCGTATTAAAAGGTGCAGCCGCAACTTCATTGTACGGATCACGTGGAGCTGCAGGTGTAATCTTGCTAACTACTAAAAAAGGAAAGCGTAAGGCGAAGAATAGCATTGATTTCAATTCTTCTTTGTCTAATGTAACTGTGAATATGTTGCCTTCTTACCAAAACGAATATGGTCAGGGTACATCTTCTGGAGCTGCTGCAGCTACTGCAACAGTGGGTATTTATAATGCTAATGCATCTACATCTTGGGGTCCAAGAATCATTGGTCAAACAGTTACCAACTATTTTGGTAAGAAAGAAGTGTTAACTGCTTTCCCAAATAACGTATCTGATTTGTTTCAAAATGGACTTAGTCGTGTTAACACCGTAAGCTTCAGTGGTGGTAGTGATAAAACTACTTACCGTGTTTCTTATAACAACACCAAAGAAACTTATGTGTTGCGTGGAAATGAATTAAATAAGAATGTGCTTTCTGTTAATTTGAACTCTGAGGTTACTAATAAATTAAGTATCAGTTCTTACTTGAGTACTAATATTACTTCTTCAAACAGAACACAACAAGGGAATCAGTTGTCGAACCCAACTTTTAGATCTTTATTTACTCCTAGAAGTTATGACCTAACAAATTTGCCTTATTATGATGCAGCTGGAAATCAGTTGTATTATGGTGGTGAGGACAATCCATATTGGGCTATCGATAATGTACGTTATAACGACGACATTTCTCGTATTATTGGAAACGTTGGGCTACACTACAGATTTAATAATTGGTTAAATGCAGATGCCAAAGTAGGTATCGATAACCAAACTTTTAAATACCATGGGTTTGACGATATAGGTGCTAGAGGTGGTGGAAATACTTCAGCTAGCGGAACGGGTGGTGTAACAGATGGAAGAAACGTAGTTAGAAATATCAACTCCTACCTTACTTTGAATGCTCAGAAACAATTCGGCAATTTCAATTTATCTGGAACATTGGGTAATGAAGTTTATGACAACTACTTAAATAATATGTCAGCAAAAGTTACTGGTTTAGCTATCAGAGGCTTTGATCAAATAAGTAACGGTACTGTTTTGTATAGTCCTTCAGTGGGCACTTCTCAATTCAGAACTTTCGGGGTGTTTGCTGATTTTGTGGCTGATTACAAAAGATGGTTATCATTGAATGTAAAAGCCAGAAACGATTTCTCTTCTACTTTAGCTCCCGGTGCAAGATCTATTTTCTATCCTGCTGCTGCGTTGAGTGCAACTTTAACAGATGCGATCCCAGAATTGAAGAGCAAAACTTTAAGTCTTTGGAAAATGCGTGCTAACTATGGTATGGTTGGTCGTGCTGCTCCAGCTTATAATACAGATAACTATGCAACTACCGGTGGAGCTGCAGATGGTTTCG
>JBAXVH010000402.1:0-1603 GCA_037129215.1 Bacteroidota bacterium
GGTTTCCTGGAATGAAGACAAGGTGAAAGTAGTGGTAGCGGGATACTCGAAATTGAATGCTGCCAGTATAGAAGAGAAGCTGGAGAAGCTGGGTATTACTATCCATCAGTTGGGAATGATGCTGAACATCAGTATTAAAGAAGGGGATTACTCCAATGTTTCTATCAATGAAAATGGCATAAACATTGAGAGTGAAGAAGGCACTGTAATAATAGATTCGGTGAATGGTCTAAAAATTGAAAAGTCTGGGCTTAAGAAATCCATTACTATTTATGTGCCTAAGAACAGCAAACTTGGGGTGAACAGTAAGTACGGAAATGTAAACTTTAAGAATGAGTTCAGACAGTTGAATCTAGATGTAACCAATGGTAATGTAGACCTGGAGAAAGCAAGTTCTTTAATGCTTACATCGAAGTATGCCAACTTCACCGGTGGGGATATAGGCGAAGCAGAAATAGACTTTATAAATGGTAATTTTACAGTTAATAATATTGAAAACGGTACGCTGGATACCAAGTATTCTAATGTAGAAATTACTACCGCTAAAGTCATTAATTTCAGCAGTACTAATGATGAATATGAAATGGATGAAGTAGGCGAAGTGAAGGGTACTAAAAACTATGGTAACTTTAGAATAGGTAAGCTAACAGGACAGATAGAAATGGCAGGCACTAATGCTGATATAAAAGTAAGAAATGTAGCAGCAAGCGTGACCAATATAAAGTTTGATGATAAGTATGCCGACATCAGAATGCCTCTAAAAGCATTGAAGAATTACAGTGTAAAATTTGCTGGTGCTTACAGTATGGTATATGCCAACTTTGATATTATTAATAAAGAAGGTGGAGAAGATAATTTTAAGTTTACGGCTAATGTAGGTTCAGGTGCCAATACCAAGATTGATATTAAATGTATAAACTGTACGGTGGATATGAAATAAAAGGCCTATCCCCCAGCTCCTTTCCTAAGCAAATGGGAGTAAATGCGGAGTGGTGAATAAACGTTTTTCGAGTGAGGTTTTTTGTTAAATAAAGAAGTAAAGGCTCTCTGTTTTATTACAGAGGGCTTTTGTTTTTATAAAAGTATTTGTTATATAATACTGATGCGCCATACATGCCAAGTAGTATAATAAAGGGCGTGATGGGTACCATGAATCTGTTGCTCCAGTCCTCGCAGGTTAGCACTATACTAAGGGTGAAAAAGAAGATGGCTATTAATGAATAGATCATCCAGGATGGCATTGATTTTCTATTCATCCAAACACCTGTTAATGCTAATAAATAAATAGGGTAATAAAACAATTGCAGGTAAAGATTGTGGGCAAAAGAATAATAGTTTCTTGTCATTCCAAAGTAGGCTATAATCTTCAGGAAAGAGGCATGCAGAAAATGCATAGGATTGTGTAATATATAAAACAATAAAGCTCCTATTACATTGGTACTATTGTTCAGTTGTAAATGATATTGCTGCAGGCTTTTTTCGGGGATATAACACAATACATTATTATCGGTAAATGGTAGCATGAAATTGAAGCCAAGATCGGTTCTGTTTATGATAAAATATAGCAAACCACTCATGGTTATTAAGGTAGAAAGACTAATAA
>JBAXVH010000403.1:0-1602 GCA_037129215.1 Bacteroidota bacterium
ACTAATAACTATTCTATATATGCTCCAATTATTTCCCCATCCTTTGTTTCAACTAAAATATGATCTTGCAAAGTTGTTGCAATAGTTAGTCCGATATAATCTGACTTTACAGGAAACAATTTATTCATTCTTTCAACCAATACCAAGGTCTGAATTCTTTTGGGCTGGTGATATAGTAATGGTCTTAAGGCATATAATAATGTTTTACCGCTATTTACCACATCATCGGTTACAATTACGTTTTTGTTATGTAGGTTGATATTAGGTTCGCTTAAAAAAACTTCAGTTGGGGTAATCTTATTTAATACAACTGAGATGATTTTAATAGGGGCTGAAAGATAATTTTTCAGTAGAGCTCCTAATTTGTCAGCCACTACTTTGCCACTATTTCTAATACCGATGATTATTATTTCGGTATCATCTCCTTCTAGTTGTTCTGCAATTTCTAATGCAAGGCGTTGTAACTTTTGCGCTGCAACTTCCTTAGTTAAAATATACTTTCTCTCAGACATTTAAAGGTGTTAATTGGGTAGGGGTAAAAATAAAAGAAATGTTGATATAATTAGAATTAAATGTTTAAAAAACATAGTTAATTAAAAGAAAAAACCCATTGTAGGAATACAACGGGTCTATTCATCAATCATTATGAAACAAAACAAACAAAACTATATATCAGTAGCTTCACCGTATGCTACGGCTGTTGCTTCCTTAAAACCTTCACTCATAGTTGGGTGTGGATGCACTGCATTTAATATTTCATGTGCAGTTGTTTCCAACTTTCTTGCTGTAACAACTTCTGCAATCATTTCAGTCACATTGGTGCCAATCATATGGGCTCCCAACAATTCGCCATATTTAGCATCGTAGATAACTTTTACAAAGCCATCTGTATTACCAGAAGCACTTGCTTTTCCGCTAGCTATGAAAGGAAACTTTCCTACTTTAACTTCATAACCTGCTTCTTTTGCTGCTTTTTCTGTCATACCAACACTTGCAATCTCTGGCGTACAATAAGTACATCCAGGGATATTGCCATAGTCTATAGCATCAGGAAGATGGCTTAGTTTCTTTTCGTTATAACCAATAAATTCAGCTGCATTAATACCCTCTTTGCTAGCAACGTGAGCCAAAGCCTGACCAGGAGTTGCGTCACCAATTGCTAGAATGCCAGCTACATTGGTTTGACCATATTTGTCAGTAACAATCCTTCCTTTTTCAGTCTTAATACCCATTTCTTCCAACCCTATGTTCTCTATGTTTGCAACTACACCAACTGCACTTAAAACCACATCCGCTTCTAGTGTAATATAGCTTCCATCTTGTAATTTAACCTTCGCTTTTACATCAGTTTCAGTTAAGTATACGCTTTCTACGGAAGCATTGGTCATTATTTCAATACCTTGTTTTTTGTAACTCTTTTCTAACTCTTTACTGATATCTTCATCTTCTACAGGAACAATACGAGGTAAAAATTCAACAATTGTTACTTTGGTACCCATACTATTATAGAAGTATGCGAACTCAACACCAATTGCTCCGCTACCTACTATAATCATGCTTTTTGGCTGAGTTGGTAACACCATTGCTTCTCTGTAGCCAATA
>JBAXVH010000404.1:0-1599 GCA_037129215.1 Bacteroidota bacterium
ACCATAGATAGTCTGACGAGGTTGATGCTGACTGATTTTAATAGGCTTATCCGTAAAAAAAGTACTCTTGTTCTGATCCCAGTATAATTCCTTACACCATAGGGTATCTCCTTTTACATTAAACACTCTAACACTATCCCGTAGAAATACTTTATTATCGTTTTCGTAGTAGTTGCCATACTTTGCTGTAAGATCGCTTTCGGGATTGGCAAGACTATCATAAAACAATACATGCAGTCCTTTAGGGAATTCTACCTTAACGGTATCCAGCAAGGTTCTTAGCATTATAGGCGCTGTTAGCTTAGCTTTTACAACACCACTCTGGCTAAGGAAACTTACAATATCTTTCCCCTCTTCTACCCCAGTGGATTTATCGCTTAAAGATTGTACTTTATGGATGTCGTTTTCGCAACCTACAACCAAAAACACCAATATGATTATCCCTATTATCTTATTCAATTTATATGCAGTTTACACGATGAGTATTTAGTTTATTTCAACCTGTTTCTTCAGGTTATTTAAATTATTTTCCATCATAGTTCCCAGTACCTGATCGCCTACTAAAGAAGCAAATTTCTCCCAGGGCTGATACCAGTTTATATGCTCCTCGAACTGCCACTGCACTGTAATAGCGTTTGGCATAGAAGAAGCACTAATGATGCGCATGGTAGATTCCTGAAGGTTGCCATTTACAACTTTCCATTTACTCATTATTTTATCTGACTGAACTGCAGTTATAGTAACATCGAGCTTATCGGAATGAATTTTTGTAGCGGTAAAATTCCTTAAAGAACTATCATTTAATTGTGTAACCCAACTCTTCCAGGCAATACAATTGTCCAGCTTTTTATATACCTCATTTGCATTTGCTGAAATATCTACCGCTCTTGAAATCACTACAGTAGAAGGGAATAGCAGGGACATTCCAAAAAGGATAAGCATGAATACAACAACACTGATTAATAACAATTTGATGTGTCTCATTATTCCCACTTAAATGTTTTGATAGCAACAGCATATACAATAACTACCCAGATACCAAGGATACCAAATTCTTTCCAGCAATCCAACAATCCGGCACCTTCAAAAGAGATATTCCGCATAGCATTGTTGAAATGGGTAAGAGGCAGAATATTACACAAAGGCTGCAGCCATTTAGGAAATGTTTCTACCGGGAAAAATGTACCTGCCAACAAGAACTGAGGCAGGGTAAATAAGTTAGCAAATGGCGGGATAGTACTTTCGTTTTTAGCAAAGTTGCTCACTATAAATCCAAATCCCATAAACAGTATCAGCGCCACAAAGCTAAGCGCCATAATATCCAGGAATGTTATAAACCCATGTACTAAAGTAAAGTGGAAAGCAAAATGCCCTAAACCAATGATGATGATGGCAGTAATGATTTGAAATATTACCCTGGAAAATGCTTCTCCCATTACAATGTAGGGACGCTGAATGGGGGTGGCATAAAAACGTTTCAATACCAGTTGCTGACGTAAATTAAAGAATAGGAAAGCTACTCCGAATACCCCTGCACTAAGTAAAGAAAACCCTAACTGACCCGGTAATATAAAATCTATTGTTCTATAAGTTCTCCCA
>JBAXVH010000405.1:0-1597 GCA_037129215.1 Bacteroidota bacterium
GAATAACTATCGATATTCGCCACTTCATAGGGGTCAAATATCGTATCTATAACCATAAACCCTGATGCTATTTTTACACAATGACCCTTATATAGCAATATCACTGCTAAAATTTTGGTTTGGGTCAATACCTATATCTGATTTACTTTGCCGCCGATGAGGAAAATAAATACATTCATACTGGGCAGTTTACTAATGATAACATCTGTACTTACAGGATGTAAAACATTAACTAATCTTACTGCTAAAGATGGTGGAAATAAAAACAAAAGGACAGCGGTAAAACCGAATGACAAACCTGTATTTATAGAAGATATTGAAGTTACTCCGGGCTCTGTTGTACAGAGTAAACATAAATCTAGTACTACCAAGCAGAAAAAGACCAGTATTCCTGTTCCTAAACAAATGCTGGAACCCGATACTACCGTTAAAGGCAATATTGAATTATGCAATGTTCTACAGTTTAAATACGCTGTTATAATGGACGAAACGGTAGAACGTTTATCCAATATTAAACTCCTCAATAAAATAAATGAATGGTGGGGAACGCCCTATTGTATGGGTGGAAACACGAAAGATTGTATAGATTGTTCTTCCTTCACACAGGCAATGGTCAGGGATATTTATAAAGCAGAATTGCCTCGTACAGCGCAGGAACAATACGATGCCTGTCAGCATATTGATTATGAAGATTTAAAAGAAGGCGACCTTGTATTCTTTCATGCAGGCCGACGCAGAAAAGAGGTTACCCATGTAGGCTTATACCTCAGCAACAATAAGTTTGTCCATTCTTCCTCCAGCAATGGGGTTACTATCAGCGATTTAAACGAAAGTTACTGGCGTCATAGCTGGCGCGGTGGTGGCAGAGTTGTTATTACCGCTCCTTAGAACTGAGAGTGTATTTAGAAGGTTTTTCAATTGTATACATTAGTACATCAACAAATTAATTTGTTCCTCCTATCTCCCATTATCAATTAACAATTATCCATTATCTCCTACCCTTCCTGGCAGCATTTGCGGCAACGGGGTTCATAAATATCTTTCTCTCCTATTAAAACTTGTCCAGCCTGCGCTGTTTTACGATAAGAAATACTGGCAAGGCTTCCACATTTCACACAAATAGCATGCAGCTTGGTAATAAAGTCGGCAATTGCCAGCAATTCGGGCATGGGGCCAAATGGAACGCCTTTATAATCCATATCCAATCCTGCTACTATTACCCTTACACCTCTTGTGGCAAGGGTTTCGCAAACGGACACAATTTCTTTATCAAAAAACTGTGCTTCATCTATCCCCACTACATCCACATCGTTAGCCATCAGGAGAATAGTCTGTGAATTATCGATAGGTGTAGATTGAATGGCATTGGAATCGTGGCTAACTACTTTAGTTTCATCGTATCTTATATCGATAGAAGGCTTAAATATTTCTACTTTAAGATTGGCAATCTTTGCTCTTTTAAGTCTACGGATAAGCTCTTCCGTTTTACCACTAAACATGCTACCACAAACAACTTCTACCCATCCGCGGCGCTCTCCAGATATATTAGGTGCAATAAACATTAGAATAAAACTTTGTATTTTATGCAATAGTAAAA
>JBAXVH010000406.1:0-1592 GCA_037129215.1 Bacteroidota bacterium
CCAACGGGTTTATCATCCTATGCATGGTATAAGGACAATGTGCTTATACCAAGCGCAACAAGTAATTCCTATGCTCCTTCATCAATTGGTGAATATCAAGTACAAGTTTCAAATGGGACTTGTACTGCTTCTTCATTAGTGACAACTGTTTATAATTGTGTAGTGAATGTAAATGGAAAAATAGTTGCTAATTCAAATGTAAATGCGAGTGCTATCAATAGCCCAGAGGGGGGCACCAATTTTGGAACAGGAAAAGATATCTCTGGTAAATTATTCAATACGACAGGTATAGCATCAATAATTGGAACTATTGGTTCAACTACTGCTGTCATTGGTGGCGTAATTAGTCCCACAAATATAATTACAACTAGTATTGGGGTAATTTATAGTACTGACATAAATTTTGGTACTTACTCAACTACAACAATACAATCAAATGTAACTGCGGGCTCCTATTCAAGCACTATTTCTGGACTAAATTCTTTGACAACTTATTTTGCCAAATCTTTTATAGTCAATAAAGCAGGAACTAGTTATGGACCTGTAGTTAGTTTCACAACAGCAGCAGCTCCAATTACAGTTGGAAGTGTATATGGGGGAGGAATTGTTTATTATATTCTACAAAGTAGTGATAATGGATACGATGCTAATGTGCAACATGGTTTAATTGCCCCATTTAATTCAATCTCTCGTCAATCTACAAATCCTTTACCTCCAATTGTTGAATCTCAAATTGGAAAATTTGCTGCAACAATTTCTGGCGCTACAAGTGATGGTACACTTTTAGGAAGAGCTAATACAGATGCGATTATTGCAAATCAAGGATCTACAGGAACTTATGCAGCTTTATATTGTCGTAATTATGCTAATCCTACTTCAAAAATATTTAATTCTGTCACATATACTTTTCCGGTTTATAATGACTGGTATATGCCAACTATAGTAGAAATAAATAAGTTTAGAGCTTATGTATGGAGCATTCATCCTTCTAGAGGTGTTTATATCAATTACGGAAATATGGTAATTTATTATAATGGAACTTCAGGAAATGGTAACGATTATGCTTGGGGAAAATATTTAAGTTCATCTATGACTGGGCAAAATTATAAGCTCTATTATTTGGAATCTGGAAATCAAGATGGTTCAACGGCTTATAATGGATGGTCAGAGTCAGACAGATTAGTAGTTATGCCAATTAGGTCTTTCTAAATTTAATTAAATGAAAAAATATCTATTACCTTTTACTATCATACTCTCTCTAGCTTCCTGTATACCTCCGGGTAAATTAAGTGAGGCTTTGGATGCCAATACTTTACTAAGTAACAAATACGATACTTTAAAAAATAAGTTGTCTGATACTGTGGCTAATCTTTCAGGCAGCTTAACAGTGTTAAAGAGCAATCTAAATAGTTTAAAAGACAGTATTAGTTATTACCGTGCAATTGCATCTAAACCTCCAGTAATCACAGAAGGAGATGTGTTTTTAAACCAATTGTTAGGCTTATCACTACTTAGTAAGTCGGAACTAGTAGGAATCAAAACAACCAATGGCAGCAATGGAGGCAACAATGCTTGGTTAGAAGGTTTCAAGG
>JBAXVH010000407.1:0-1571 GCA_037129215.1 Bacteroidota bacterium
CATTACTTGAGTTGTAATTCCTCAATAATATTTGTAATCTTGTTTTGTAGGGCTGCATATTTAGCATCAAACTCCTCTTTATTATTCAATTTAGTATTGACACTAAAATAGAATTTAATCTTAGGTTCAGTACCGCTTGGGCGTGCAGAAATCTTAGTGCCATCTGCAGTGATAAACTGCAACACATTACTCTTAGGAAGTGTAATTGGGAAAGTTTCTTTCGTTATTAAGTTCGTTCCAACTTGTAATTGATAATCTAAAAGGGTAACCACTTTTGCTCCATCGATTGTGGCGGGTGGATTATTTCTAAATCCTGTCATCATATCGGCAATTTCCTTTTGCCCGTTCATGCCTTTTTTGGTAATGCTGATTAGATTTTCATAATAGAATCCATATTGAATGTATAAGTCAATCAATTTATCGAATAAGCTTCTTCCATTAGCCTTTTCGTAAGCAGCCATTTCGCACATCAAGGCAACAGCACTAACGGCATCCTTATCACGAATATCATTTCCTATCATTAAACCAAAGCTTTCCTCACCACCTATTACATAATTCTTTTCTTTTTCTAGTTCTTTAATTTTTTCTGCAATCCATTTGAAACCAGTCAAAACATTGTAGCAAGCCACATCATTTTGTTCTGCTACTCTGTTGATCATATCAGTAGTAACGATGGTAGAAACAACCATGTCGTTAGGTTGTGCAATTCCTTTCTTTTTGCGAGCTTCAATCAGGTAAGCAAAAGCAAGAACTGCAGTCTGATTACCATTCATCAATACCCATTCACCTTTATGGTCTTTAATCCCAACTCCTACCCTATCCGCATCAGGATCTGTACCACAAAGAATATCGGCATCAATTTCTTTTGCTTTAGCTAAGCCGATACTCATTGTTGCTTTTTCCTCAGGATTTGGATATGCCACAGTAGGGAAATTCCCGTCTGGAGTCGCCTGTTCTTCTACAATCGTTACATTAGTGAAGCCGAAGGCAGCTAATGCCTTTGGTACGAGCATAATACCTGTGCCATGAATTGGAGTATAGACAATTTTCAAATCCTTCTCTTTAGCAATGATATCAGGATACACACTTAATCCTTTCGCCATTTTGATGTAGGCATCATCTATTTCTTTTCCAATAATGGTAATATTACTTTCACCACCGGTGAATTTGATATCATCAACACTGTTAATAGCTTCAACTTCTGTTATTACATTTTTATCATGAGGAGGAACTAACTGACCACCATCATCCCAATAGGCTTTATACCCATTATATTCTTTAGGATTATGACTTGCTGTACATACCACACCTGCTTTACAACCAAGATGTCTGATAGCAAAACTTAATTCTGGAGTAGGGCGCAAAGCTTCGAAAAGGAAAACCTTAATTCCATTTGCAGCAAAAATTCCAGCAGTAGTTTCAGCAAAGAAACGGCTATTATTTCGGCTATCATGCGCTATAGCAACTGATATTTCAGTATTACCAAAAGCCTTTTTGAGATAATTTGAAAAGCCCTGTGTAGCCATACCCACTGTATATTTATTCATTCGATTGGTACCTACACCCATAAT
>JBAXVH010000408.1:0-1569 GCA_037129215.1 Bacteroidota bacterium
CTGTAGTACTGCGAAGGTATTTTGCAGTGCTGTTATCTTTTATCCCCGTCTTGTGATCTGTTTCTGCAGTGCTGCGATCGTGTTCTGCGGTTTTGTTTTCTCTTAACCCCGTCTTGTAATTGCATTTTGCAGCCTGTCGAACGCTTTCTGCAATACAAGAACAAAGTTTACAAATAAGACTTTGAAATTCTGTAATACGAAAATTAATAAATACTTACAGTGATTTTAACTGGAATGATGGTTGTATTGATATCCTCTAACAATTGTCTTATTGAATTCACTAATAATACTAACGTGCTAGTACATTAGCCTATTCTATATGATTAATTCATATTTTACTACTCATATGCAAATACTACGCTACTTCTTTGCCTGTAGCTACTTCCAGTAACAAGTACCAGTCTTCTTTATCCATAGCAATGTTTAAAGCATCTTTTGCCTGCACTATTCTGTTTATCTGTGTACTGCCTACCACCGGAATTGGTTTGCATGGTAACTGATTTAACCAGGCTATTGGTATTTGCGATGGATAGCATTGATACTTTTCTGCCAACAGATTTAAACATTTAAGCAAAGCTTCTTTCCGTGGATGATCGCCAGCGAATATACCTTGTCCCAATGGCGACCATACCATAATGCCAGTTCCATGTTGCATGGCATATTCCAACGTACCATCCAATAGGGGATCAGTATGGGTAAGCGATAGCTCAATCTGATTATATGATAATTTAATATGCTGTTGCAATAGTGCTGACTGATGTGGCAGAAAGTTGGATACTCCAAACTCCAGTACCTTACCCGATTGAATTAATGCATCAATAGCACTGGCAACTTCTGCTGCATTCAACAAAGGATCTGGACGATGTATGAGTAAGCAATCGATATAGTCGGTATTGAAATTCTTCAGCGATTGTTCTACAGATATTACAATATGTTTTGCAGAAGTATTGTACGATTTAATGGTATTCTGAGGTCTGTTTTCGGTTACTAAATTGATACCACATTTGGTAATCAATTGTATGTTTCCTCTAATACCCGGCTGTAGCGCTAAAGCCTTACCAAAATCAGCTTCCGTGGTATAATGTCCATAGATATCGGCATGGTCGAAAGTGGTAATTCCATGATCTATACATTGTTGTATAAGGGCAGCATATTCCTGTGTAGAATATTTAGCATCCCAGGTGCCCCATCTCATACAGCCGGCTATAACGGAAGAAGAATTCATGTTATTCAATTTTATAGTTACAAGTTACAGGTTTCCTTTTGCCTGTTATTCGATTTAAGAATCCTAAACTTGAAACAAGTAACCAGCAAACTGTTACCAAGTATTATTACACCAATGGTTCCTGTTGACTAAGACAATGCCAGCTACCCAAACCCCAGATAACATCGGTAGAATCTATTCCTACCACCTTTCTATCTTTAAATAAGGAGGATAAAATAGATAAGGCTACCTCATCATTTTTATCCCGGTATGTAGGCACAACAACTGCTGAATTGGATATGTAAAAATTGGCATAAGATGCAGGCAGTCTTTGCTCTTCCCAGATAACAGGAGATGGCATAGGC
>JBAXVH010000409.1:0-1565 GCA_037129215.1 Bacteroidota bacterium
CTTAGTAGCTATAGGCGGTTCACTGGATTTAGTTATTCCTGATATTGACCGTTAATTAAGAACTTATAATTAGTTTACAAAATTGTTGAAACAATAAACTAAAACAACGTATATGGGATTTAGTATTTACGATTTTACAGCGTTTAACCAGTCGATTGATAAGTTATTATATAGTAACTTACCTCCATTAGCTGCCATGCTGATCGAGATGACAATTATCGGTTTGGTTTTTCTTTTGTTCTATGCAATTGTTGGCTTATTCTTAGTATATGCCGAGAGGAAAATATGTGGTTTTATTCAGAATAGAGTAGGCCCAAACAGAGTAGGACCTTATGGTATATTCCAAACAATTGCGGATTTTATCAAATTATTAATGAAGGAATTAATTCATATTAATAATGCAGATAAATTCCTTTTTAATTTAGCACCTTTTATTGTTATTATTGCTTCGTTTATGGCAATAGCTGCGATACCATTTGGTTTGGGATTGCATGCTATCGATTTTAACATTGGGGTACTTTATGTTATGGCTGTTTCCTCTTTAGGTGTTATTGGAATACTTTTAGCAGGATGGTCTAGTAACAACAAATACTCTTTAATCGGAGCTATGAGAAGTGGTGCTCAGATAGTAAGTTATGAATTATCAATTGGACTATCTTTAGTTACTATCGTTATTCTTTCAGGAAGTATGCAACTTTCAACTATTGTTGAAGAACAACGTGATTATTGGTTTATCTTTTCAGGACACATTCCGGCATTTATTGCATTTGTTATCTTCTTAATCGCAAGTACTGCTGAAACTAATCGTGGTCCTTTTGACCTTGCTGAAGCTGAATCAGAATTAACTGCAGGTTTCCATACTGAATATTCAGGAATAAAGTTTGCATTCTTTTTCCTTGCTGAATACATGAATATGTTTATTGTAGCATCAATGGCTGCAACATTATTCTGGGGAGGTTGGATGCCATTCCACATTTCAGGTTTAACTTCGTTTAATCATGTTATGGATTTTATCCCACCATTCTTCTGGTATATGGGAAAAACTATGGTAGTTATATTCATAATGATGTGGTTCAAATGGACTTTCCCACGTTTACGTATAGACCAATTATTGAAACTTGAATGGAAATTCTTACTTCCTATCAATCTTGTCAATATTGTGTTAATGGCTTTGATAGTGCTAATGGGATGGCATTTCTAATTTATAATGTTAATAATATCTGTTAAGAAGTTTATATGAATTCAATCATTAAATATTTAAAAGATTTATTCGGGGGGATAAAAACATTACTAACGGGAATGATGGTAACTGGTTACTATTTCGTTCACCCAAAGGAAATTGTTACCCAACAATATCCCGAAAACAGGAAGACATTGGTGATGCTTGATCGTTTTAAAGGCGAACTTGTGATGCCACATGACGAAAACAATCAGCATAAATGTACTGCTTGCAGCATCTGCGAAATTAATTGTCCTAACGGGACTATTGAAATTACCAGTAAACAAACTGAAACTGAAGACGGCAAGAAAAAGAAAGAACTAGATACATATATATATAAATTAGG
>JBAXVH010000041.1:0-8863 GCA_037129215.1 Bacteroidota bacterium
GTAGTCTAAAAGTAAGAAATCTATCTGATTTATGGTATATAATTGATTTATAATATCTTGAACATAAAATTGCCGCTTTCGGCTTTGATTTTATCACCCGACAAAATCAAACCTAAGCGGCAATAAAGTATGTAAAATTTGGATGTAGAGTAGCCTAATAAGGGTCCTAAAATTCCTATTTATTCCTTATCCTTTTTATTTAATTTTTTACCAAATTCCCAGGTTAAACTAGCTTCTATACTTTGGAAGGAATTAAGTGAACTCTTAATTTTTGAACTAATAATATCATAGTTTAATCCAAATTTCCAACCATTGGTTTCAAAACCTAAATAAGGATACAATGATTCATTAAAGCGATTCCATATACCTAAAGTTAAAATATTTCTATCTGAAGGGTTATTAATGTAGATAGAATAGTTCGTTCCTAAAGTAAGTAATTGTTTACTTGATTGCATTTGTACATTACCTCCGAATAACCATTCTACTTTTTCGGAAAGTCGATATTTTAAAGAAGATAATAAAACAGCTCTGATATCAATTACATATTGACCTCCTTGTAAAGTACCACCTTCCTTGGGTTTGGTGGCATGGAATAAAGATCCGCCAATTTCAAAATCAACTTTTTCTCCAACATGTTCATATGCAACACCTAAGTTCATATCATAATATCTGTTGTTCACTGCTCCAATAGGATCATATGCTACTGCGGAATTCATAAATCCAAAACTTCCAAATTGAGATTGAAAGGTAGCGTTATTTAAATCCAACATTCTATTGCTATATGTTACCGATAACGCACCACTTAATTTGTTTCTTCCTTCGGCATCCAAACTGTTTTGATAGTTTAATCCTGCCGAAAAAAAGCTATTGGTTAAAATACCGCCATTTGATTTTTCATTTAACATCATTAATCCCAGTACCAATTGATCCTCTCCTAATTGCTTCTCCCCTAATTTTTGCTCATACCCAATAGTGGATGTGATATAGGGTTGCGAACTGCCCCCTAACCATTGGTTTCTTGAAATCATAGAAATTCGACTGCTTTTGTTCATATTAGAACCAATCAAAGCAGGGTTTAGGGTCATTGGGGACACTCTAAACTGAGAGAAAAAAGGATCCTGGCTCATCGCCATTTTGCTTATTGCTAACAAAACCGTTATTATTACTATCTGTTTTTTCATTTTTTCTAATTGTTTAAATTTTATCGCAATAAGGTTACAGATCCAGATTGTCTAATAACTTTCCCATTGGTGTCAACTGCTTCAATTAACCAGGTATAAGTAGCTAATGGTTGGTTAGTACCACTTAATCTTCCATCCCATCCTTCAGTAACATTATTGGTTTCAAATACCTTCACACCCCATTGGTTAAAGATGCGGAAATATTTAAGTTCACTAATGCCTACCGGATTGATACGGAAGACATCATTCACACCATCATTGTTTGGAGTAAATGTATTTGGTAAGTACACATTGCGTTCATTAAACACTCTTACTTGTAATGTATCATTAGTAACACAACTTGATGGAACTGTTATTTTGATATTGAAAGTGACTTCCTTATCTGTTTTCACAGTAGGATTAGATATCATATTATTACTTAAGCTAGTGCCTGGTGTCCATTCATAATTGCTTCCAAATGTTCTTGCAGCTAATGTAACACTTTCGTTTACGATAACATCCTTAGGTGTCATTCGTATAGATGGTATTGGTGCTTCTATAGGTACTACTTTTGTTAACTCTGATTTTAATTGAGGGCAATTATCTGGAGTGACTGTTAACTTAATGGATTTATTTCCAATACTATTATAAGTAAAGATTGGATTGATTAAAGCGCTTGTACCACCTGCTCCATTATCCCAAGCAAATTTCACAGTGCCACTATTTACAAAATTAGAACTGTTCGTGATATTGACTGGCTTGTCCACACAATAGTATTGATAATCAAAGTTCGCAACAGGTGCCACATACTTGGATATCTTAATGTTATTGTTAGCCATCGCCTCACAACCAAACTCATTCACTACTTTAGTGGTATAAGTTCCTGCTGCTGCAACATCTAAAGTTCCAGACGTGATTCCCGGTACCGTTACTCCATCTTTATACCATGTGTAATTAACACCTCCGATCGATTTTAATTGTAATGTAGAACCATCACATATATAATCTACCAATGACGATACTGTTCCTGTTGGCAATGGATTCACAGTAAATACGCCACCCACATAGGTTAATAGGTAGTTAGTTGCATCTCCACCAAATACAGTCACAGCATAAGCGCCAGCTTTAGAACTTGCTATTGCATTTGTAGTAATAGAAAGTTTGGTAGTTAACACGCTTTCAGTTTCGTTATTTACGAATCCCGTAATCTTATAACTCAATGTAGGATCACTTGCTGCAAAACATCTTGCAGCATTTTGTGCAGTTATTATTAAAGTGGCTTTGTCAATAGTTAAAGCTCCATTAGCATAAGTGAAGTCATAATTAATATCATTACCGCCAGCTAAAATAATATCATATTTACCCACTTTTGAAGCTGCTGTTGCCGAAGTGCTTACTGTAGGCGCTTTAGTTAATACAGAAGCATCTTGACTATTTACAAATCCAGCATACTTAATAGTTAGGGTTGGATTTACACTACCGTAGGTTTTAGATTTATCTTCGGCAGTTACTGTTAACATTGCTTTGTTAATAGTTAATTTACCATTGATTAAAGCCACTGTGTAGTTTTTACCTACTGCATCACTTAAAGTAATGTCATACACTCCTGCATTACTTGTATTTGAAGCATTCGTAGTTGCAGTAGGTGCAGTTATTAATGATGCTTCTGTATCACCATTTACAAATCCAGTATATTTAATAGTTAAACCTGGATTAGCACTTCCATAGGTTTTAGACTTATCCTCTGCAACTACTTTTAAATTTGCTTTGTTTATAGTTAATTTTCCTGCAGTGTAGGTAACATCGTAATTACTTGCAACACCCTCGGTAATAATTACATCATAAGTTCCAACATCACTTGACTTAGTTGCTGTTGAAGTTGCTATTGGAGCTTTTGTGAATGCACTTGCATCTTCTCCATTTACAAAACCATTGTATGTTATAGTTAATGTTGGATTTTCTGATCCATAGGTCTTAGATTTATCTTCCGCTATAGCAGTTAATGCTTTTTTAGCAACTATACCAGTGAATGGAACATAAGTGATTTCATAATTGTCTACATTAAAGCCACCGACACCTGTAGCGGCAGATGGTGTCATGATATAACTTGATCCTGCATTTGTGTTAGCTGCCAAAGCATTGTCATTTGGTGTTAATGTAACTCCTTTAACGGTTTCACCAGTAATAGTGCCTGTAGCAGTAAAACTAGCTGTATTAGCGCCTGTAGTTAATGAAGTACCATAAGTCTTGTTTGGTCCAGTAGCAGTAATTGTCATTGATTTTTTAGCTACTGTACCTGTATAAGGAACATAAGTAATATCATAATTATCTGCGTTAAACCCACCAGTGCCTGTAGCAGCTGATGGTGTCATTGCATAAGTAACACCTGCATACGTTGCAGCAGATTGCGCGTTTGCATCTGCCACAATATTTACTGCAGTTACCTTTTCACCCACTATAGCTGTAGTTGATGCAGTAAAATTAGCAGATGCTGTTGCATTGGTTAATACTGTACCATATACTTTCGAAACTGCATTTGCAGTAATAGTTAATGGCGCTTTATTGATAGTTAAAGTTCCATTTACATTAGTGATAGCATAATTATTAGCTGCTCCTTCACTTAAAGTAATATCATATGTTCCCACTGAACTTGTTGTAGTTGCAACATGAGACACAGTAGGTTCAATTGCTAATACAGTTTTATCTTCTCCATTTACAAATCCAGTATAATTCACTTCTGTAGATGGATTTGCAGCACCATAAATTCTTGAAGCATTTTTTGCTGATGCTGTTAATGAAGCCTTAGCAACAGTGAGGGTAGCTCGTGCAGTACTTTGCATAAAATTATTTGGTACATCTGCATCCTGTGTAAGTGTGATATTAGCAATACCTGCTCCAACAATTGTTACTTCATTACCAACAATTTTTGCTACACTTGAATTATCGGATTCATAAGTGATGGCACCCAAACTATTGCTTGTAGCAACTAAAGTAAATTTAGTGGCACCATAAGTTTTAGAAATATTATTGAAAGTAATTTCAGGGGTATATCTCTCTGATACTTCTAATGTACCATCCACTGTTGTTATTTCATAGTTATTAGCTACTCCAGCAACATCAAAATAAATTGGATAGGTAGAAACATCACTATTGGTAGTAGCATCTGTAGTTAGATGAGGCTTGGTCGTTAATACGGACTCATTTTCGCCATTTACAAAATAATTATTTGGATCATATTTGTATGTAAATGTTGGATTAGGATAATTATGTGTTTTTTCTTTATTATCTGCGATCACAGTTAATGGAGCTTGACCTATTGTAAATTCAAAATTAGGCGAGGTAGCATTTGTGTAATTTGCATCTTCAACAACACTTGCTACTGCAATATATGAACCTGCATTTTTAGGTCGTATAGCGGTTGGCCCATACACGGTTCCATTAAACAATATACCACTATATAATATACTTGGAATAGCAGTAGTTCCCTCGGCAACTGCAGCTGTTGGACCTTGAAGTTTTCCTGAATAAACAGAAGTAGTTAATGGGATAACGGTTACAGTTGGCGTTGCTTTTGTGATTGTAAAATTATAAGCTACAGAACTTGTTCCGTTATAATTATCATCCCCCGCTATAGTTGCTATCACTTTATAGGTACCAACTAATGTTGGCGCAGTGGCACTAGAAGTATAAGTAGTAGTTCCTGTTCCACTATATCTATAAGAAATAGCACCGGTAGAACCTTCGGTGGTTGCTGTTCCTGGCCCTTGAGCACCTGCATTATAAATATAAGTTGTTTCACCAGTTACGGTAATTGTTGAATTTGCTTTTACAATTGCAAATTCATAGGGGGCAGAAACTACTCCATTATAATTTTCATCACTTACTAAAGTTGCAACTACTTGATAGGTTCCAACAACCGTTGGAGCAAAATTACTTGCTTCATAGTTAGTGGTACCTGTTCCTGAATATACAAAAGTGATTAATCCAGTTGAACCTGTTTTACTACTTGTTGCGGGAGCTTGTCCAGTTGCATTATACACAAATGATTTATCCCCAGTTACTACAATGGTAGAATTTGCTTTTACAATTGCAAATTCATAAGCATCAGATGTTGCACCAAACTGATTTGCATCTTCATTCGTAGTAGCAATTACTTTATACGTTCCAACATTAGTTGGCTTGATAGTGGTGGATGCATAATTTGTAGTTCCAATACCAGTATATGTATAAATGATTTCGGTTGCAGAACTTGAAATATTAGTAGAACTTGGTCCTTGTGCACTTCCTGTATAAGAGTACGTTGTTGCACCAGTCATATTTATATTTACTGTTGCTTTAATTATATTAAACTCAAATGCTGGTGAAGAAGCTCCATTATAATTATTATCAGCCGCAACTTCTGCAACAACTGTATATGTTCCTGCATTAGATGGAGCAGTCGTACTTCTTGCATAAGTAGTAGTTCCTGAACCAGTATAATAATATGTCACCGCACCTGTTGAACCAGTTAACCCTGTCGTATTTGCTGGTCCTTGTGCAGCACCTTTGTAAGTATATGTTTTATCTCCTGTTGCAAACACCGTTGAATTAGCTTTTTCAATGGTAAAGGCAAATACTTCAGATGTTGCAGTATTGTAACTCGCATCAGCTGCAACAGCTGCATAGGCTGCATAGGTTCCGGCATTTGTGGGCTTTATACTTGATGCTGGATAAATTGTAGTTCCTGTTCCTTGATAATTATATGTAATTGCACCACTTGAACCTGACACAATTGAAGTAGTAGGTCCTTGTGCTGTTCCATTATAAGTATAATTTGCAACATCCTTTATCAAAATACTTGATGGTGATTTTTCAATTGTAAAGTCAAATGAACTTGATACTGCACCATTATAATTATAGTCGGCTAACACTGATGCTATCACCTGATATGAACCCACTTGAGTTGGTTTTGTTTCAGTACTAGGATAAGTTGTACTTCCTTTTCCTGAATATCTAAATGTAACAGGACTTGATGACCCTCTTACCGTTGCGGAATCTGGTCCATTGGCAAGGTTATTAAATGTGTATTTTAAATCACCTACCGGACTAATAGTTGTGCTTGCTCTATTTACTGTCAATGTTGCCGATGCATTACCTTCGTGGAATTCTTCATTACTTCCTAATTTAGAATTTCCAGCATTCTGTATCACTTCAATTAATGCTGTTCCTGCACCCACTATGGTTACGATATTGCCTGAAATAGTTACTACATTTGGATTATGACTTCTGTATATAAAAGTACCTGTACTATTACTTGAAGCAGTTATTGTAAAAGGTAAATCTCCAAATGTTTTAGTGGAAGTAAATGTATTTCTTTGTACCAAAACAAAAGAATTCATACTGCTAGATTTAATAGCCCCTTCCGCTGAAGGTGTTGAACTTGTTTTTGCATCTGTCAATGAAATAGTAGGATCTATTTTTAAATCAATGGTTAATGTACCTGCTATATATTCAAAGGTGTAATTGTTTGAAACGGCCCCAGTTACAGTAATGGGATAAGTACCTACTGCGCTTGCTGCTGTAGCAGTGGTACTCGCAAGTGGGACTGTAGTTAAACTGGTAGAATCATCTCCAATTCCAAAACCAGTATAAAACAAAGTCAATTTTGGCAAGGCCAATCCAAAGGTTTTTGATTTATTATCTGCTGTAACTTTTAATTTAGCCTTTGTAATACTAAAATTATATTCAGCAGAAGTACCTCCACTAAAATTAGCATCTGAAATTACTGTTGCAATCACTTTATAGGTTCCCACATTTCTTGGAGCTGTTGTAGAAGCTGCATACACAGTAGGAGCTACACCGCTATAAGTAAAGACAATATTTTCTGCAGACCCTACTACTGTTGCAGTTGATGGTCCTTGATTTTTACCATTATATACATATGCTGTTTCTCCAGTTACGGTAACCACCGAGCTTCCTTTGTCGATAGAGAAAGTAAATGGTGCTGATGTGGCTTCAAAAAAATTATCACTTGCAGCTACTTTAGCAATCACTTGATAAGTTCCTGCTTCAGTTGGTAAAACACTTGATGGTGCATATAAAGTTGGGCTCACACCACTATAAGTATAAGTAATGTTACCAGCAGTTAAATTAGTAGTTGAAGGCCCTTGAGGCTTACCTGTGTAAGCGTATGTTTTATTTCCTGTTACACTTATACTTGCAGGTACTTTTGCAACAGTTCCAACAAATGGCACATATGTAATATCATAATTTGATGCAACAAATGAATTAGATCCTTTTGCTTCAGATGGCATTACAGAATAATTAGTTCCTGCTGATGTTGCTGCAGATAAACCAGATGCATTAGGTGTTAATGTAACTTCTGTTATTAAATCAGTTCCTGCTAATTCTGTCGTTTTAAAATTTGTTGTGTTTATGCCAGCAGTCAATGCAGTTCCATAATTTTTATTAGGCCCTGTAGCAAAAATGGTTAATGATTTTTTGCTAACTGTTCCGGTGAATGGAACATAAGTAATATTATAATTGTCTGCTAAGTTACCAAATGATCCTTTTGCTGCTGATGGCGTAATACTATATTGATCTCCCACTGCCGTTACTGAAGTAAGCCCTTTAGCATCAGGTGTTAATAATACTTCAGTTATTTTTTCTCCACTTCCCAATCCAGTGAAAATAAAATTACTTGTATTAGTTGCAGCACTTAATCCTGTTCCATAAGTTTTTGAAGGTCCTGTTGCAGTAATAACTAAATTCCTTTTTGAAACAACACCTTCGTATGGAACATAAGTGACGGCATAGTTATTTTCTAAAAATCCTCCTTCACCTTTCGCTAAAGATGGTATTACTTTATAATTTGATCCCGCAGAAGTAGTATCAGATAAACCTTTTTGATCAGGAGTTAGTGTAACACTTGTTACTTTTTCTCCATCAAGCATTCCTGTTGCTGTAAAATTAGTGGTAGCTACTTGAGATGTTAATAAGCTACCCACTAATTTAGTTGGGCCAGTTGCAGTTACTGTTAAAGGTATTTTTGAAACTATTCCTTCATATGGTTTATAAGTAATATTATAATTAGATGACGTGAAACCAACAGATCCTGTTGCTTCTGAAGGTATAATTTTATAAATAGAACCGGCTGGCGTTTTTGAATTGATTGCAGCAGAATCTGGTGTTAAGCTGACACTTGTAATCGTTTCATTATTCATTAAATTTCCTGTCACTTCGTATAAAGTTGTTGAGATTGTTTTTATACTAGTACCATAAGGCTTTAATTGTGGTTTTGGAATAATAGTAATTGGCGATTTTTCAATTGTAAATTTATATGGCAAGGAAACACTTGAATAATATAAACTGTCTTCTGCTAAAATTGCTTCTACTTGATATTGTCCAACATTCTTGGGTGGCAAATTATAACTAAAATTATTATTTGAAAGATTTGTATATTTTAATGTAACCTGTCCTGATGAACCTATTTTAGTATAATTACTTGGTCCTTGGGCTAGTCCGTTATATATGTATTTACTTACCTGACTATTAATACTAATAGAAGAAGATTTTTTAATATTTACAATAATATTTGAAATACCTACCTGTTTACCTAGTGAATTATATGCATTTACTATTAAATACATAAATCCACTATTTTTTGGAACTCCAGTGATGGTACCGTTAGTTTTATTGAATGTTAATCCACCAATGTTTAATAA
>JBAXVH010000410.1:0-1559 GCA_037129215.1 Bacteroidota bacterium
AGAACTACATTGTGCCGTTCGATTGCCATATACCAGCAACATAAGACCATTGAATCAGTTCTTTTTACTTGCTGAATAATGAAAATAAGCAGGAAATTGGGTTAAAGAGCAAGAATCATACAAACGCATACCAGATAAGGGTTTCCGGCGACGGAAAACATCTACTCGAGGGCGGAAAGGTTTTACAGGAAGACGGAAAACATTTACAGGAGGACGGAAAGTGTTTACAGGTCGGTTTCCATACTTTACGGAACGACGGAAAACAACTACTTAATTAAGGAAATGTTTTACAGGTCAATTTCTAAGCTTTACAGGAGTGCGTAAACCTTTTACTTGATAAAGGAAACCATATTCTTGGCAACGGAAATGATTCCCTTGGCTTTAATCAGATTTATCTCACTTATACGATGCAGTATGCATAACACATTTGTTTGATAGTAGTAACCGGAACATACACAACAATGCCTGAACAGTATTGTATGCAAAGCAATAATTAGAATCTGAATAGCAACAATTGTTGATGTTATTCAGAGGTAAGTTATTTTTTAATTGTATTAAATCATTTAAGTATGAAACGATCATCAGAGGAATTAGTAAAATTCCAGATTTCTCAAGACAGTATGATTTCCGAGAGTACCGTAGTTATTGCTCAGTTTGAAGAAGACCAGGCAGCATTCGAAACTTTTGATGCGGACTTCGCCACTCCTTTTGGTACTAAATGGAGCGCTGCATTAAAGGCAGCATTGTTAACCCCTGCAGATAGTACCGTAGCTACTATCATGAAGCTTTCTTCGGAGGAGGTAGAAGTTAAGATGGAGGATTGTAGAACTTGTTTTCAAAGTGCTAAATTCTTTATCGAAAAAGCATTCCCCGACAATCCCACGGTATGGAATGTATTTGGTTATCATGATTATGAGGCTGCCAGAAAGAGTCATGATAAAATGCCTCGCTTCCTTACCAATTTTCACACCGTTGCTGTAGAGTACAAAGACGAACTGATTGCAGTTCATTTTTTAGCCCCTGCTGCTGCCAATATACTGGTAGTAAGAGATGCATTATTAACGTCGCTTGCCAAGCAGCATTTTAAAATGGGCAACAGAACCATGGCTACCAATAGCAGGGTAAAAGAACTGAATAGTCTTTGGGAAACACGCCAGGAAGTAGCTAAGGCTGCCAAGGTGATATTTGCTACCGATTATACCCGCTATCGTATGTACTTGTTGCCAGCATCGGAAGAGCATTCCGATACCTATAATTTCACAGGTACTGTAACGGAGCTTGGTACCGGTAAAAAACTATTTGGTGTAAAGATTAATTTAGGCAATAATTTACCCATGATTTTCAGTGACAGTAATGGAAAGTTTGGTGGTGCAAAAATTCCCGCTTTCAGCTATACTGCATTGGTTACACTGGATGGATATCTGGAGAAAAATGTATCTGTCAATATTGTTGATGGTGAAATATTTATAGCTCATATAGAACTGGAAATATATACCGGCTAAATAATAATATTCTGGTATAATATCAAAGAACGTTATACTAAGATGCACTGCCTTTTT
>JBAXVH010000411.1:0-1558 GCA_037129215.1 Bacteroidota bacterium
GATAAATTATTTTTTTCAGCATCTGCATCAGGAGAAGGAACAAAACTATCAGGTGTGGCTTCCTTATTTATGGCACTTTCATCCATAGTAATGCCAGCATTTTCAAGTATACTTTCGTAAGTATAAATCGGACAGTTAAATCGTACAGCAAGCGCAATGGCATCACTTGTTCTGCTATCAATTTCTATAACATCATGGTCATTAAAACAAACCAGTCTCGAAAAAAATATTCCTTCGCTAAGGTCATTTATAATTATTTCCTGTAATTCTAAGCCAAAGGCTTTCATCATGTTCTTTACCAGGTCATGGGTAAGCGGTCTGCTGGGGCGCATATTTTCTAATGCAACCGTTATTGCCTGGGCTTCAAAACCTCCAATAACTATTGGCAAACGTCGCATTCCATTTACTTCTCCCAATACTACAGCATAAGAATGTGTTTGTGTAATACTATGAGTAAGCGCAATAATTTCTAATTCAATTTTTTTCATTCCTGTACAAAGAAAATGATTTTGAATCAAAATATTTATTTCCATTTAAACATCCAACAAACATTTATATATTTTTGTTGGATTAATTATAACCATGAACACAATTTCTTTATTCAATTTAGCAGGCAAAACAGCCTTAGTTACCGGATGTACAAGGGGTATAGGACAAGCAATGGCATTGGCTTTGGCCGAAGCAGGAGCCAATGTAATAGGTGTTTCAAATTCACTTAAACCTGGTAGCGAAACAGAGCAACTGGTAGTAGCAACAGGAAAAAAATTCTATCCTTATTCTGCCAATTTTGGTAACAGAGATTCTTTATATGCATTTATTAAGCAAGTAAAAGCCGATCATCCTGTTATTGATATTCTGGTAAATAATGCCGGAATGATCCTGAGAAAACCTGCTGCCGAACATCCTGATGAATACTGGGATGAGGTGATGAATGTAAACATCAATGCACAGTTTATCCTTACCCGCGAAATAGGAAAAGAAATGGTAGAAAGAAAGAGCGGTAAAATTATTTTCACTTGTTCTTTATTGTCTTTCCAGGGAGGTGTAAATGTACCCGGCTATGCTGCCAGTAAAGGGGCGTTGGCAAGCTTATTAAAGGCCTTCGCCAACGAATGGGCAGTTCATAATGTAAACGTAAATGGCATTGCGCCGGGCTATATAGCTACCGATAATACGGAAGCTTTACGAAACGATGAAGACAGAAGTAAATCTATCTTAGCCCGTATTCCTGCTGGCCGTTGGGGTGAGCCTGAAGACTTTAAAGGTGCTACCGTTTTCTTAGCTTCCAATGCAGCTAACTATGTTCATGGAACCATCCTTACTGTTGATGGTGGCTGGATGGGTAGATAGCTTTTTTAGTGTTCTCCTATAGAGGATAGGGGTAGGCTGTTCAAAACTCGCTATTGCTCATCTTACACTTTTTAGCAACCTATTAACTGCATGCGGTTCTCTCTGTACGCTGTATTTGTATTAAATATTACGCTGTGCAATTCCGTGCCATTGTCTCTGTGGTTCAATGTATTTGTATTCCTCACGACTCACGATGTATTTTCACGAC
>JBAXVH010000412.1:0-1553 GCA_037129215.1 Bacteroidota bacterium
GTTAATTGGTTGTATTGATAGATTAATACCAGCAATTTATTACATTATAATGATTTTTCCTTTCTAATTTTCATTTTTACTTGTATTCATGATGTTACATTTGCACACTTTACATATCAATACATGGCTAAAATAGCAATCAATATAGCAACAGGAAGTCTACAGAAAGAAGAGATTATAGTAGGAATAGATCTGGGTACTACCAATAGTTTAATTGCGATGATTCATCCGGAATCAAAGCAGCCAATTGCACTTAAAGAACATGACTCTTCCAGTCTGGTTCCCAGTATTGTTTACTTTGATGAACTTGGAAACGCTATTGTTGGCGAAGAAGCAAGAAAACATCTGGAAACAGAACCTCAGCGTACTATTTTTAGTGCCAAGAGACTGATGGGTAAGAGTTACAACGATATTAAAGATCGTGCCGGATTCTTTGCCTATAAAGTAATAGACGACGATACAGAAAGCCTGGTAAAAGTGCAGGTAGATAATAAGTTCCACTCCCCTGTAGAGCTGTCATCCTATATACTAAAAGAACTAAAGAACAGAGCTGAACATATACTTAAAACACCGGTTACAAAAGCAGTGGTTACTGTACCTGCTTACTTTAATGATACCCAGAGACAGGCAACAAGAGATGCAGGTAAATTAGCTGGTCTGGATATACTGAGAATAATAAACGAACCTACAGCTGCCAGTCTTGCTTATGGTTTAGGTTTAAAGAAAGGAGAAAACACCACTATTGCAGTATACGATCTTGGAGGAGGTACTTTTGATGTGTCTATCCTTCAGATTACCGATGGAATTTTTGAAGTACTAAGTACCAATGGAGATACTTACCTGGGTGGCGATGATTTTGACCACGAAATAGTTCAATACTGGTTGAAAGAATGGGGTATAACTGAAGAAGAGTTGCAGCATAATAAACTGGCTCAGGGATTGCGTTTGAAAGCAGAAGAAGCTAAAAAAGCATTGTCGTTTAACGACTTATATGAATCTGAATTTAATGGAGATAAACTTAGTATTACTAAAACTGTATTTGAATCTTTGATACAACCTTTGGTTGATAAAACAATACAATGTTGCAAGAATGCACTTAAAGATGCTGACCTGACCATAAAGGATATTGAAAACATTGTAATGGTAGGAGGAAGTACGAGGGTACCATTGGTAAAAGAAACTATCAGTTCTTTCTTTAACCGTCCTGTTTTTGATAAAGTAAACCCAGATGAAGTAGTGGCACTTGGCGCCGCTATTCAAGCAGATGTTCTGGCAGGTAACAATAAGGATATCTTACTATTAGACGTTACTCCACTAAGTCTTGGTATTGAAACAATGGGTGGATTAATGGATGTATTAATTCCGCGTAATGCTAAAATACCCAATAAGGCAGGAAGACAATATACTACCCATATTGATGGACAATCGGGTATGAGAATATCAGTTTATCAGGGCGAAAGAGATATGGTAAAGGATAACAGAAAGCTTGCAGAATTTAATCTGACAGGTATACCTGGAATGCCTGCAGGTTTTCCTAAAGTAGAAGCTGTCTC
>JBAXVH010000413.1:0-1550 GCA_037129215.1 Bacteroidota bacterium
TATCGGTTTTATCTCAGCATTGATTGCTTCGTTGGCAGCATTTTTCAATTCCTGTGCCACACTGTTTACCGAAGATTTTTATAAACCCATGTTCAAAGGAAAAACCGAAGCCAGATACGTTTTGGTAGGTCGTATTGCAACCGTTGTAGTCGTGGTACTTGGTATTGGATGGATTCCTGTTATGATGAGTCTGGGCAGCCTTTATTCTTATCTTCAGGGCATTCAATCCTTACTCGCTCCTGCAATGGTAGCCGTATTTGTTTTAGGTATATTCTCTAAAAGGATTACGCCTAAGGCAGGTGAAGCCGGTTTAATTGTTGGCTTTCTGATTGGAATGGCACGTTTGCTGACTAACATCTTTACAAACACTGGCAAAGACATAATGACAGGTCAGTTGTGGGAATCAACCCATTGGTTCTGGCATACAAACTGGCTAATCTTTGAAATATGGTTACTTGTATTTATTATGTTGTTCATGGTTGTAGTATCATTCTTTACTAAAAAACCAACGGCAAAACAGGTTGAGTTTATCACTTTCACAGGTGATTACAAAAAACTAATTTTCCAGAGCTGGAACAAGTGGGATGTTATTGCCTCACTGGGTGTAGTAGCTATTTGTGCAGCATTCTACTGGTATTTCTGGTAATCAACAAAACCTTTAAGAGTTCAAAACACTTACACATCAATTTGTGTAGGTGTTTTTTGTTTAATCGTCAAGAATGACGAGAGTATTATACGGGTTAAGAGATTTATAGAGAGACTTTTATGAGAAAAGGAACTAAACAACGGAGATAAATTTCTACTCATAAGAAACTAATTAATGTTATTGACAGATTGGGAAATCAATCACTTGCAGATTTAGTTTTGTAGGTATTTTCTATCTTATATTCTATAGTTTTAAGACTTGTTTGTTTAAATATCTCCTTCGGTTGATCGTGATAATTATCTGATGTAAAAAGTGTTCCTGTATAATAATATTTGAAAAAATATTATTATACAGGAACACTCCAGTTTAATGTTAGCAGAATTGAATGTCAATTTACTCTGGTCCTTCGGTTGAGAGACCTTCAACATTATTTTTTACAGGTCAAATTTGATAATTTGATTTATAGCTTTATAATTTTCTTAACAACAGTTCCTGTTTTAGCTCTAATTACAGCTAAATAATTTCCTTTTGGAAGTGAACTAATGTTTACATGTTGTTGATTGCTCACCATCAAACTTTGTCCTCCCAGTGAACATATTTCCACTTCTTTTACATCGCTTCCACTAACAAAGATTGAAGAAACCGCCGGATTAGGATAAACCGAATACAATTTTTCCATTTCTACTTCATTAATAGCTGTGTTCACCGGTGCCCATGCTAAGCTAATATTTGCAAATCCAATTGTGGCTGTTACAGCTGCATTTGAAACAGCAGGACCTTTAACAAAAGTTCCGCTATATTTTATATTACCCTGAACTGAACTTCCACCTGAAGTAGCTTCAACAATTATAAAATTAACTGTATATGTTCCATCTGGGTCAGATGCTACGGAAGCAGTACGACC
>JBAXVH010000414.1:0-1545 GCA_037129215.1 Bacteroidota bacterium
TTATATAAGTTCATACTAAGGTTTTTGTTCGGGATGGTAATAGTGCCCGAAGACAAAATAGGTTTGGTTACAAAGAAATTTGTATTATTCGGAGAAAACAAAGAGCTACCCGATGGCAGAATTATTGCAACATTAGGCGAAGCAGGTTTTCAGGCTAAAGCATTAGCTCCGGGTATTTACTTTTGGAAATGGATTTGGCAGTATGATGTAACTATGGAGTTATTTACAGTAATACCCGAAGGCAAAATAGGCTTGATACTTGCACGGGACGGTGAAGGAATACCTACCGGAAATATCTTAGCCAAAAGGGTAGAATGTGATAGCTATCAGGATGCAGAAAAGTTCTTAGTAAATGGCGGACAACGTGGCCGTCAAACTGTTTATATCACTGCGGGATCTTATCGTATAAACACTATGCTTTTTGAAGTTTCTATTACTGAAATGATACGTATTCAGGAAAGCATGGTTGGTATTGTCACTACATTAGATGGTTTACCGATAGAAGCTAATCAGATAGCAGGTAAATTAATTGAAGGACATAATAACTTTCAGGATTTTGATGCTTTTATTAAGAATGGAGGCAACAGAGGCTTGCAACCACAGGTAATTCTTGCCGGTTCTTATAATCTTAACCCATGGGCTGTTCAGATAGAAGAAATCCCTATGACAGAAATATCGATAGGATATGTGGGCGTTGTTATTTCATATATTGGTCAAGAAGGAAACGATTTAACAGGCTCAGAGTTCAAACATGGCAATATCGTTGAAAAAGGATATAAAGGTGTTTGGTTAGAACCTCTTGGTCCGGGTAAATATCCTGTCAATAAATATATAATGAAAGTAGAACTGGTACCAACTACTAATCTTGTTCTTAACTGGGCTTCTGCCAGAAGTGAAGCACATAATCTTGATAAAAACCTTTCAACAATTACGGTACGTTCAAAAGATGGGTTCCCATTTAATCTGGATGTAGCTCAAATTATTCACGTACCAACTACCGAAGCTCCAAAAGTTATTGCTCGTTTTGGTAATATGGTTAACTTAGTATCTCAGGTATTAGAACCAACTATTGGTAACTATTTCAGAAATTCGGCTCAGGATAGTGATGTTATTGCTTTTTTAAGTACTCGTAAAGAAAGACAGGAATCAGCTAAAGCTCATATCAAAAAAGTATTGGATGAGTATAATGTTAATGCTGTTGATACTTTAATTGGTGACATTGTTCCACCCGAATCTTTAATGAAGACTTTAACTGATAGGAAGATTGCTGAAGAACAAAAAGTAACTTACGATACACAGAAAAGAGCACAGGAAACACGTCAGGGGATGGAAAAGGAAACTGCAATTGCTGATATGCAGAAAGAGATAGTTAAGGCGCAACAAAGTGTTGAAATTGCTGAACGTACTGCGAATGCAACTGTAAAGAAATCGGAAGGAGATGCAACAAGTGTTAAACTTGCTGTAGGTGCTGAAGCTGAAGCAACAAAAATGAGAGCTTTCGCTGAAGCGGAATCAACCAAAGCAAGAGCTCAGGCTGAATCGGAA
>JBAXVH010000415.1:0-1544 GCA_037129215.1 Bacteroidota bacterium
TATCCAGACAGGGAATGCCTTGCAACTCTCTTTTAAGCCGTAGGCCTACAATGCTCATATAACGCTGTATCCAATCGTCTTTTAGCAGGGTAAAATCGTAGGCGGTAAGTACATTAATGGCTTCCAGTCTTTTACAATGCTTTCTGCCAATACCCCATACATCACCAATCCTGGTCCACTTCAGGGCCTTTATTCTTTTCTCTTCGGTATCTATCACGTATACATTACCGGTACGATCAGGGAATTTTTTAGCTATCTTATTCGCTACTTTGGCGAGAGCCTTTGTCTCAGCAAAACCAATACTGATGGGTATGCCTGTACCCTTGGTAACCTTGTAGCGCATATCCTTTCCGTATTCGTTTAGGTTAAAATGATTTTCGAAACCCGTTAGTTTCAGGAAGGCTTCGTCTATACTATAAATTTCTATTTCTGGCGAATAGTCCCGCAGGATGGTCATCACCCTGTTGCTCATATCGCCATATAAGGCATAATTGGAGGAGCAAACAAAGATGTTTTGTTTCTCAAAGATATCCTTATACTCAAAAGCGGGAGCACCCATAGGAATGCCCAATGCTTTAGCCTCGTTGCTTCGGGCTATTACGCAGCCATCATTATTGCTGAGTACTACTACGGGCCTGTTTTTCAGCGTTGGCTGAAAAGCACGTTCGCAGGAAGCATAAAAGTTATTGCAGTCTATCAGGGCAAACATATCAGTAATGTTGCTGTATGGAATAAGTAACCATTCCCCATATTTCAAAATTGTTGTACTCGGTTACCTGCAAGGGTTTAAACTTATCGTTCTCAGGCATCAGCCAGATACCAGTACTGGTTACTTTTAATCGCTTAAGAATAAATTCACCATCTATTACACATACTGCAATCTTTCCATCGCGGGGTTCGAGGGATTTGTCAATAATCAATAAATCCTTATGACCTATGCCTGCACCAATCATAGAGAACCCTTCGGTAACGGCAATAAATGTGGTGGCTTCTTTCTTTATGAGGTACTTATTGAGGTCGATGGAAGCATCGAGAAAATCGGCGGCCGGCGAAGGAAATCCTGCACTTACTCCACCTTCTACCAGTGGCAATGCCAGCATAGTGCTATTGTTTACAGCATATAGCTTTAGCTTGTTATCTCCTATATCCTGATTCATGTTGCTAAATATTTTAGCAATATTACGAAAGGTTTATAAAAGGGAGATAATTATTCCGGGTTAAAATTTATTAAGTTACTTACTATACACAAACTGCTGCATTATCCTAAGACCTGCCAATGCTTCTTCTATACTACAAGGGTTCTCTCCTTTGTTCTGAAAATAATTGACCACCTTTTCAATCATTGGCAACTGAATGTTTTCTGGTAAGGGAAAAGAACGAATCTCTTTGTTGCCTTCACAATTTAGCTCAAAGTCTTTACCATAAAAGGTAAAGGTTATACTGCCTTTATCCCCTATGATTTCACATTTTTCTTCTTGCTGATAGCTAGGCATAGTAAAGCCCCAGGTACCAGTAAACAATACATTATTATCAAAGTGAATAAT
>JBAXVH010000416.1:0-1536 GCA_037129215.1 Bacteroidota bacterium
AAGGTGGAGTTACAATTTGCTTTTTTGTGTTTGTTTTTATCGGTTTGTATACATTCCCTCGTATTCTCTTAAGGAAAAATCATTTTCTTTATACAAAATGTAATATTCCTTTATAAGAAATCCTTTTTGTGTATACAGAATCTGTTAAACGGTATAAGGAATTTCATTTTCTGTATACATAATATTCATTCCTCTTACAAGAAAATCGATTTGTCTATACACAATCTCATTAACCTTATAAAGAAATCCATTTTCTGTATATAGTCTGCGAAAGTTTGTTTACAGAAATTCAGTTTTTGGATACAGAAAGGTATTTTTTGTATCATCTATAGCCATAGTTGTATATAGTTTTTAATAGATAGTACATAAACAGTAAATGAATAGAATAAAACAGCAGCGTTTCAGCTATGGAAACGGGCGGGACTATACAACAAATAACCAGGTTGAATGTGGAATGCTTTAGAGCAGATTGCTAAAAGGATTAATTTGCCGGAAGAAGGCTTTTTTGCAGAAGAGCAGAAAATAGTTGTTGTGGTATACCGCTAGTTGCGAACCAACTAGACTAAGGAATTGGATGTGGTAAAAATGGGAAACGATGATTTGTTGTCATACGTAATATTTAAGATTGTAAATTGAAACAAATAAAACCATGTGGCAATTTTATTTCAATTATATATTCACGCAATCGAAGCCGAAGAAAACATGAAGTATTTTAAATTTAGCTGGGAATATGTATTGGAATAATGAAAAAACCTATATTTGGTTGCGCTTCCCTATTAATAACTGTAAAAACTACAGCATGAAAAAATACTCCCTTCTACTTGTTACAATTTTTGTAATGATAACCACTATTACAAAAGCCCAGTATGTAAATATCCCTGATAGTAATTTCAGAGCCTTTCTAATTAATAAATACCCTACCTGTTTTAATGCTATAGGGCAAATGGATACTACTTGTAGTGGCGTATTACTTGAAACAAGTATTTCTATTGCCCATGCTGATATTAGTGACTTAACAGGTTTACAATACTTTAAGAATGTTACAATGTTATATTGTTGTTGGTGTAAATTAACTTCATTGCCACCATTACCTTTAT
This sequence comes from Bacteroidota bacterium, assembly GCA_037129215.1. GTDB lineage: Bacteria > Bacteroidota > Bacteroidia > Chitinophagales > Chitinophagaceae > CANFLJ01. Next base: position 1,098 of record JBAXVH010000416.1, read on the forward strand.
TTCTTAATAGTTTACAATGTGTTGCAAATCCCCTTCATAGTTTACCTTCATTACCAAATTCCTTAGTATACTTAGATTGTAGTGGGGATAGTTTAACCACTTTACCTACTTTGCCTAATTCTTTAACAGAATTGTCATGTACAAACAACCAATTAACAAGTTTGCCTATGCTTGACAGTGTTTTATATAGGTTGGATTGTAGTTATAATAAACTAACTTATTTGCCAAGTATGCCACCACTTTTAGGAGAACTTTTTTGTGAAAATAATAAATTAAAAACACTACCACCATTGAATAATATTACCGATATTATTTGTGATAATAACCCAATGGATAGTTTGCCAGCCTTACCAAGTACCTTGTTGTCATTATGGTGTAGGAATGATCATTTATCATACATACCACAATTGCCAAAATCTTTAATGATACTAAATTGTGA
>JBAXVH010000417.1:0-1534 GCA_037129215.1 Bacteroidota bacterium
ATGTATATCTTTTTATCACTCATGGCGTTCATTTAGCAATGTTTGTAATCTAATCACTCAACGTAAGTTATAGCCAAACATTAATTATAGAGCGGATATAAAAGTATTTGACTTTACTTTGTTGTGGAAACAAATAAAAGGTTATTTTACGGTAAGTAAAAATATTTCGAATAATTAAAAGTCAATAACAGTAAGGATTATAACCAGATTTTATTACGATGCCTAACAAAAATACAGACAGTCTATTTCAACTGATAAAGTCGCTTAGTAAGGGCGAGAAACGTAATTTTAAGCTTTATGTATCCCGCAATTCAGGTTCAGAGAACCTGAAAATCGTTCAGTTATTCGATGCTTTAGATAAAATGAACGACTACGATGAACAGCAATTGTTATTGAAAAACAAGGACTTAAAGAAACAACAGCTATCCAATAGTAAGGCCTATTTATTCCGTCAGATACTCATCAGTCTCCGCCTTATTCAGCACAATAGTAGTATAGATATTTCCCTGCACGAACAGCTCGACTTCGCAAGAATTCTGTATAGCAAGGGACTCTACATTCAGAGTTTGAAAATACTGGATAAAGTAAAAGAGACTGCCCGGAATAATAATCAACTGATATTGCAATTGAAGGCTAATTTCTTCGAAAAACAAATTGAAAGCCTCCATATTACCCGAAGTATCGATGATAGAGCGGAACAATTGAGTAAGGAGTCTAATCAATTAAACCATCATTTGTTTTTAGTTACCAAACTTTCCAATCTGGCATTGGAACTATATAGCTGGTATATCAAGCACGGACACGTAAAAGATTCGAACGAAGTGCATGCCTTAAAGCTTTTCTTCGATACCAATCTGCCCGATTTTAATCCTGCTGACCTTTCATTTTACGAAAAACTTTATTTGTTTCAGGCCTATTGCTGGTATGGTTTTATTATGCACGATCTGCTTTCATATTATCGTTATACACAGAAATGGGTAATGCTCTTCGAAGATAATCCTGCTATGAAGATGGTAGAAACCAGTCAGTATATAAGGGGAATGCACAACCTGCTAAGTGCCAATTTCAACTTATCCAACTACAGTACCTTTAATGAATACCTGCAGAAGTTCGAGGAATTTGCCAGCTCCGAAACAGGCAACCTCAACAATAATGCGCAGATTCAGACCTTCGTTTATTTACATATAGCCAAACTAAACAAACATTTTCTGGAAGGGAGTTTTCAGGAAGGGCTTTTATTGGTTCCTTTTATTGAGGATAAACTGGAGGAATATGCTCTACAGCTCGATCGTCACAGGGTGCTGGTTTTTTATTATAAGATTGCATGTCTGTATTTTGGCAATGGCGATTATGGTACTTCAATTCAATACCTTAATAGAATTATCAACCTCAAAGCCGATCTCCGTGCCGATCTGCAATGTTATGCCCGACTGCTGCATCTGATTGCTCATTTCGAGCTGGGGAACTACGATATTTTAGAGCACCTTATCAAATCAGTATATCGTTTTATGGCCAACATGAAGAATCTTACTAC
>JBAXVH010000418.1:0-1529 GCA_037129215.1 Bacteroidota bacterium
AGCAGATGCTATTAATAAATCTTATCCAAACTTTTACGAACATTTGCAGAAGTTAGGAGTGGTAACACATATACATTAATTAATTAAAATATTCTCTTCTCCCCTCTATGTAGGAGAGGGGCTGGGGGTGAGGCTTTAAGTCATGAACGCTTTCGGACGCATATTTCGGGTAAACATTTTTGGTGAATCGCATGGCGAATCTGTCGGTATTAATATCGATGGTATTCCTGCTGGATTGCCTTTGTCTGTAGATGACTTTCTGATTGATATTGAACGCAGAAAAGGTGGTACTCAAAAGGGAACTACTCCAAGACAGGAATCGGATTTGCCTATTTTTAAAAGTGGTGTATTCAATGGTAAAACCATCGGTGCTCCACTTACTATTTTATTTGAAAATAATAATACCCGCAGTGGTGATTATGCAAAGCAGAGAGACGTACCTCGACCGGGGCATGCTGATTTTGTAGCCAACAAAAAGTTTGGCAATAACGAAGACTATCGTGGTGGTGGTCATTTTAGCGGTCGACTTACTGTTGCTTTGGTAGCTGCAGGAGTTATTGCTAAGAAACTGCTGAATAATATTACTATCGTTTCTACCATTTTGGAAATAGGTGGGGAGACTGATGTAGAAAAAGGATTACAAAAAGCTATTGATCAAAAGGATTCTATTGGAGGCATTGTGGAATGTAAAGTAAATGGATTGCCTATTGGTTTGGGTGAGCCATTTTTTGATAGTGTAGAAAGTCTTATCAGTCATGCAGTATTTGCTATTCCTGCTGTAAGAGGCGTCGAATTTGGTACAGGATTTCAATCGGCAAAGATGTTTGGTGTAGATCATAATGATGCTATCAAAGATGCTTCAGGAACTACTATTACCAATCATGCGGGTGGTGTTGTAGGAGGTATTACCAATAGCAACGAAATGGTTTTTCGTATTGCCATCAAACCTACTTCTTCCACTCCGAAAGAACAACAGACTTTTAACTGGGAAACGAATTCTATAGATACATTCTCCGTAAAAGGTCGTCATGATCTTTGTATTGCACTTCGTGTTCCGGTAGTACTGGAAGCTGTTACTGCAATGGTGTTGGTTGATCTGATGTTGCTGGAACAAAGAATACCAAGAGTTCTTTAATTAAGAATTAAAAATTAATAATTTAGAATAAATACAGTTCAATAGCTCCTCTGATTGGCTGATATTTTTTACTTTTAGTTTTTCACATTTTACTTTGAAACATGAATATAATTTATCACGTTACTACGCAGGCTGAATGGGATACTGCTTTACTACATGGACAATATACTGCTCCATCTTTAGCATTGGAAGGCTTTATTCATTGTAGTACCGAACATCAGGTAGCAGGCGTGTTGGAACGATATTTTAAAGGGAAAGAAAATCTGGTTAAGCTTACTATTGATACTTCCAGATTAACCAACCGTTTACAGTACGATTTAGCACCTTCTGTTGGTCAGGAATTTCCGCATGTATATGGAACTATCAATGTAGATGCTGTGATTAAAACAGAGCC
>JBAXVH010000419.1:0-1524 GCA_037129215.1 Bacteroidota bacterium
ATAAAAAGGCAATCATCCTTCCAGTTCTTTTATTATCATTTCTAACTTGTATAATTCTATCGATACATGTTTTTCATTTTTTCTTAAGAAGAATTAGTGGATGTTAGTAAGTTTTATTTCTTCCCATTAAAGAAGTTTCTAAAGAATAAAGCTTCATATTCTACAGCATTTCTCCAGTAATTCCAGTCGTGTTTACCGGGTCTTTCGATATAATCGTGGGGGATATTTAATTCAATCATTTTTTCGTTGGCTTCCTTACTCATTCCATAAATAAAATCTTCGCGACCACAGTCTAAAATGATAGGCATTTTAATAGTAGGGTTATTTTTTAGCAGGTTAATAATACTCCAGTCGGTATAGTATTTAGCATTCAGAACAGTATCTCCCAATCGCTTATTTACATCAAAGTTTGTTTTGATATAACTAAGGTTCAAAGCACCACTCAAGCTGCCACAGGCGCCAAATATATCGGGATGTCTTAAAGCCAGAAACATTGCCCCAAATCCTCCCATACTAAAGCCCGAAATAGCACGGCCTTTATTGCCTTCTTTCTTAGTTTTATAATGGTTATCAATATATTCTACCAGTTCCTTGCTTACATAGGTTTCGTAGCGCATAGTACTATCTACCGGACTATCAACATACCAACTACTAAAGGCTCCATCGGGACAAATAATGATCATTTTATATTCATCAGCAATCTTTTTAAGATCAGGTACTCTTTTAATCCAGGAGTTATAGCAGCCTCCATAGCCATGCAATAAATAGAGTACAGGGAAATGAGCAGGCGTATCGCTGTAAGGGGAAATAACCACGTTTTTGATGTCCTTTTTCATGGAATTACTCCTTACTAAAACGGTATCTACCGTGGCAGCATGAGATTGAAAACTGTTGCATCCGGATAAAAATATTATTAAGAGTATCAGCGATAAGAATCCACCTAAATATTTCATATATTCATCATTAAGTATATTAAAGCTATGTTATGGCTGTAAATATATTGCGTAAGACCTTTATTTTTGCCCCGATGTATATAAAAATTAGAATAATCAGTTTAATAATTCTGCTGGCAACTTGTGGAGTTTCATACTCTCAGGTGCCTATTAAAGATACATTGCACTTAAAGCATCTTCTTGTGTTTCCTGTAGTAGCAAGATCTATTGAAACCGACTGGTCTTTTGGTCTGGCAGGCGCTGCTACAGTACGTTTATTTACTAATGATACTATTGCCCGAACCTCCAATATGCAGGTACTGGCCTTATATACGCTAAAGAAACAACTGGTTGCTGCTATTAACGGTACAGAATATTTCCGACACGAAAAATATGTATTAAGCGAGCAGATTTCGTACAGTTCTTTCCCTGATAAGTTCTGGGGATTAGGTCAGCATACTACAGATAGCATGGAAGAGTCCTATGCGTTTAAACAATACTATATTTATTTACATCTGATGAGGAAAGTTGCTCCAAGTTTCTTTGTAGGAGGAATGTTTCAGTTTCAGAATGTGATGGATGTAGATTATAC
>JBAXVH010000042.1:0-8692 GCA_037129215.1 Bacteroidota bacterium
TTTTGGATGTTAAATGTTAAATGAATACAAAGCAAATTATATTAAATGTTACAAATGCTATGTTTCATACTAAATTATTCCTTCTCTAATTAAATCATGAAGATGAAGTATACCCAGATATGCATCGTTTTCTACTACAATTAGCTGACTGATATCAAAATTGCGCATCAGGTTGAGTGCTTCAACAGCGAGCGTATCTGGATGAACGGACTTAGGCGATGGAGATAAAATATCTAATGCGGTAATGCTATCCAGGACATTGCTTTTCTCGAGCATTCGTCTTAAATCGCCATCTGTAATAATACCAATGAGTTTATTATTTGCATCCACCACGGCTGTAACACCCAATCTTTTAGTGGTTATTTCCATTATTACTTCCTTTAAAGTAGCCGTAGGAAGGATTTTAGGTATCAAATTATTCTTGTATAAATCGGCAACCCGTAAATACAATCTTTTACCGAGATTGCCGCCTGGGTGGTATTTTGCAAAATCCTTACCAGAAAAATTATTCAATTCCATTAAAGATACTGCCAAAGCATCGCCCATTACCATTTGCGCAGTAGTACTGCTGGTAGGAGCGAGATTATTTGGACAAGCCTCCTGTTCTACAAAAGTATTGATGTAATATTTTGACTCATTAGCCAGAAAGCTATTGGGATCGCCTACTATGCTAATAAGTGGATTACCAAAATTATGGATGAGTGGAACCAGCATTTTAATTTCAGGGCTTTCGCCGCTTTTGCTTATTACGAGAACAATATCATCTTCCTGCACCATTCCTAAATCGCCATGAATAGCATCGGCAGCATGCATATAGAGCGCAGGAGTACCTGTAGAATTGAGTGTTGCTACAATTTTCTGGGCTACAATAGCACTTTTACCAATGCCACTTACGATTAATCTTCCTTTAGATTGAAAGATTAATTCAACTATTTTTTCGAAATCAGCATTAATAAAACTGGACAAACGTTGAATAGAAGCGGATTCTATCTGAATTGTTTCCAATGCTTTTTGAATGATTTTTGAACTCATATCCTGCAAAAATAAACTTTAACAACAAACCTTTGACATTATATAAATAGAACATTAAATTCGCAGTCCTTCATAATTAAAGGAAGATAAAATTTTTAAATTCAATTTTTGATTAGGGAATTCACTAATTTTAATTATCTTTGCGACACAATTAAAGACAAAAGAACAACATTTAACACATAATATCAAGTAGAGTAATGGCTAAAAGTGCGAGGAAAGCAACCACAACTGCTGGAGAGAAAAAGACAAAATCAAGACTAAATTTACCTCAGGACTCCTCATCCCATAATTACGATATACATAAAGGACTACACCAATATTTTGGTTTTACTGAATTTAAAGGCAAACAAGAGGATGCCATAAACAGCCTGTTTAGCGGAAAAGATACTTTTGTAATTATGCCAACTGGTGGCGGTAAAAGTCTTTGTTATCAATTACCAGCATTATTAATGCCAGGATGCGCTATTATAGTTTCTCCGCTTATTGCATTGATGAAAAATCAGGTGGATCTGGTAAGAGGCTATAGTGAACAGGATACGGTAGCACACTTTTTAAATTCTTCTTTAAATAAAGCACAGATAAGAACTGTAAAAGAAGACTTAACAGCAGGGAAAACAAAACTTTTATACGTTGCACCTGAAACATTGACGAAGCAAGAAAACCTTGACTTTTTCGCTGACTTAAACATTTCCTTCTTTGCAGTGGATGAAGCACACTGTATATCGGAGTGGGGTCATGATTTTAGACCAGAATATAGAAGATTAAGAGAAATGATGGACATTATCAGTCCAGAAGTAGCGGTAGTGGCACTTACTGCAACTGCAACTCCAAAAGTACAGAGTGATATTGTAAAAAATCTTGGCCTTAGAGATCCAAACATCTTTATTTCCTCTTTTAATAGAGCTAACCTTTTTTATGAAATTCTACCTAAAGGAGATAAGGAACAGACTATAAAAAGTATCACTAAATTTATCAGTGGACACAAAGGCAAAAGCGGTATTATATATACCCTTAACAGAAGAACAACAGAAGAAGTTGCCGAAGTGTTGATGGCAAATAATATTAAAGCAGTAGCATATCATGCTGGTTTAGATCAAAAATTAAGAGCTGACAGACAGGATCAGTTCCTGAATGAAGATGTGCAGGTGATTGTAGCCACCATTGCCTTTGGTATGGGTATTGACAAACCAGATATTCGATTTGTAATTCACTATAATATTCCTAAGTCTATTGAAAACTACTATCAGGAAACTGGAAGAGCAGGTAGAGATGGACTGGAAGGGCTTTGTTTATTATATTATTCGCATAAAGATGTTTCCAAACTGGAACACCTTATGCGCGATAAACCATTGAGCGAAAGAGAAGTAGGTACACAGTTGATTAATGAAACAGTTGCTTTTGCAGAAAGTAGTGTTTGTAGAAGAAAAATTTTACTGCACTATTTTGGGGAACAATGGAAGGTAGATAATTGCCATAATTGTGATAACTGCCTACATCCTAAGCCTAAAATAGAAGTTAAGGCCGATGTAGCAATTGCTTTGAAAGTTATTAGAGGTCTGGATGAAAGATTTGATGCTGCATATGTAATTAATGTATTGATGGGTAAACCTACCCCTCAGGTAACCATGTACAGACATGAAAGACTGGATGTTTTTGGTTTAGGAAAAGATCATGATGCTCACTTCTGGAATAGCGTTGTAAGACAAATGTTGCTTGCTAATCTTATCAGAAAAGATATAGAAGAGTATGGACTCTTGAAGTTTACTGAAAAAGGTGAAAAGTTCCTGAAAAAACCTACGTCATTTGAAATTGTACTGAATAATATTTATGAAGATCATGACGATGACGATGAAGATTATGAAGCTGGTGGAGAATCAGCTGCAGCATCTGCAGATGATAAGCTTTTTGAAATGCTTAAAGAATTAAGGCATGATGAAGCTAAGAAAAAAGGATTGCCTCCATTTGTTATCTTTTTAGAAAACTCTTTGCAGGATATGGCTACCATGTATCCTACTACGCTGGAAGATTTAGAAAAATGTCAGGGGGTAAGTAAAGGTAAAGCATTGAAATATGGTAAACCCTTCGTTTCACTGATTGAGAAATATGTAGCTGAAAACGATATAGAAAAACCAGACGATTTTGTAATGAAATCGGTGGCCAATAAGAGTAGTAATAAGATTTACATTATTCAGAATATTGACAAGAAAATTCCTTTAGAAACAATTGCTAAAAACAAAGGTTTTACCTTATCTGAAATGATGGATGAAATGGAAACTATTGCAGCAAGTGGAACTAAACTTAATCTGGATTATGCTATAGACGAATGGTTGGATGAATATGACCAGGAAGATATAATAGATTACTTTAAAGGCTGCCAGACTTCCTCTCTGGATGTGGCTTTACAAGAGTTAAAAGATAACAATTATACTTTTGAACAGCTTAAGATTATGCGAATTAAGTTTTTGAGTGTATACGGAAACTAATTTTCAAAGTAAAAAATAAAAAACAAAAAGTAAAAACTGAATTGAATCTTCTTTTCTCATTTTTACTTTTTGTTTTTTTATGCAGTAACTGTTCATTTAAACTTTATATATAGTGCATGTTCACCATACAAAAGGAATCGTATTAAAGACGTTGAAATACGGCGAAACGAGTCTGATAGTATCGGTTTATACAGAACTATTTGGCATACAACAATACATTATTAAAGGCATTCGCAAGACTTCAAAAAAGTCCTCTGCGAATGCTTCTTATTTTCAGGAAGGTGCATTACTGGATATGCAGGTTCAGCACCAGGAAATAAAGAATTTTCAGTATATAAAAGAGTATCAGTGGTTTTACCTGTATAAGAATCTTTTTAATAATATAGTGAAGAACAGTGTGATGCTCTATATCATAGAGATACTGCAACATTGTAGTAAACAACCCGAAGCCAATGCTGAAATTTATTACTTAACAGAAGAAGCACTTATTATGCTGGATTCAGCTGATGATGCTTTTACCGCCAACCTCCCATTATATTATTCGATAAAATTAGCAGCAAGGCTGGGCTTTGAAATTCAAGGACATTATTCTACACTGACTCCTATTCTGGATTATCAGGAAGGGACATTTATTGCGAATACTCCAATTCATAGATATTATATGCCGGCGCATTTATCTAAAATACTTTCTGATATAATTATTGCTCCAATTGAAGAAATTGGCACTATCTCTTTGAATAGATCAATGCGGAGTGAACTGATAGAATACTTACAATCCTTTTTTCAATTGCATGTACCCTATTATGGTAAGCTGAACAGTCCGGATATCCTGAAACAGATACTGGCATAATATCTATTAATAACTTAGTACATATTCCAGTTTTTCCTTCAAATCGGGTAAGCTTATTTCCTGAAAACTATCACTATTATCATTTGGAAAAAGTAAACAATGTTCTATAGTTCCATCCTCTTCATTTATCACCATTTTCCAGCAATAAGTAGGAACATATACTCCATCCCCAATAAAAGTGCTATTGGTAAAAATACCACCACAGATAATTTCAAGATGTTTTAACTGACTTTCCTTTCTGATTTTTGTTTCCCATACTTTCCAGATTCCTCTATTGAGTCTTGGTGTTTGAGGTTGGCAATTGTAATAGCTAAAAGTAGACTTCTCTTTTTCACAGTCATTGGCAAAATCTTCTGCATTGGCAAGGTGGCCTTTATCATAGCCTTGTTTTTTATAATCGTTGTTTGTTGCAGTTCCGCTATCACCTACAAAGTTCATTGATTTTCTACTACAGTCACCCCCACCCTGGTATAAATGATATACTACATATAATGGATTCTTTACAGTATAACTATAATAAGAATAGTACGCTTCCTTTTTGATAACTGTATCTACCTTCTGACAAAATACTATGATTGTATTCAATAGTAAAAAGACTGTCAGCAATATTCTTTTCATGATTATAGATATTAGCAACAAATGTAATAGCTGTGCGTTGTAACCTGATACAAATCATTATTACATTCAATTATCAAATCAATTAAATCCCTAATACTTCTTTCAGTTTAATATAGCCGGCTTTACTGATTAGCAATTTAACCCCAGTACTTAATAAGGCAATATGACTATCTTTTTCGTAAGGATCTATTCGGGTAATAAGGGAGGCATTAACAATGTATGATCTATGTATGCGAATGTATTGCTGCTGTTGCAGGCTATCTTCGAAATATTGCATTGTTTTCTTTTTTAGAAAAACACCTTCTGCAGTATGAATTTTTACATAATCATCTGCTGCTTCCAGGTATTGAATCTGTGCTACCGGAATGATTTTTATTTTACCTCCATCCTTAACAACAATCCTGTTGGACTGCATAGGAGATTTATTAGCTTCTTCCAGTATTTCCAGTTTCTGTGAGGTGATAACATTTGCTTTCTGGGTCAATAACTTCTGCAATGCTTTATCAAATCTTTCTTTACTAAAAGGCTTTAATAAATAATCAACAGCATGTGCTTCAAAGGCTTTAATAGCATACTCTTCGAAAGCTGTTGTAAAAATTACCTGTGGAGGATTATCTATTAATTCCAGCATTTCAAAGCCATTTATTTTTGGCATCTGAATATCTAAAAATATAAGATCAGGTTGCACCTGCTGTATAGCTTTTACTCCTTCAAAACCATCATTACATTCCTGTACTACTTCAATTTCTGTATAGGTTTGCAGGTATTCTTTTATCACCATTCTTGCCAATGGTTCATCGTCTATAATTACACATTTCATACTATCTGAGGGATTGTAATTGTTGTGATAAAATAATTGTTTTCTTTTCTGGTCTGCAATAAATCCTGTCTTGCAAATAACAAGTATAATCTACGTTGAATAGATGCTAACCCAAAACCTGTTCCTTGTAAAGGCTGCGCTGTTTCTTCATCAAAAGGATTCTGTACTATTACCTGTAATTGTCCATCTATCTCTTTGGCTTCAATAGCAATTTCTACTGCCCCAATGGTATCGTACAAACCAAACTTTATTGCATTTTCTACAATAGGCTGAAGGAGCATAGAAGGAAGCTTCATTTGCAATACCCCTTCATTATTGGTAACTGTAGTTTGTAAGCGATATCCAAACCTAACTTTTTCAATATCCAGGTATAATTGCAGGTATTCCATTTCTTCTTTTAAGGTGCTCCATTGCTGTTCATCTTTTTTTAAAGTACCCCTAAGAAAATCAGATAGCTGATGTATCATATGTCTTGCCTTCTCGGGCTGCGTACCAGTTAATGCACTGATAGAATTCAGACTATTGAATAAAAAATGTGGTTGTAGCTGTTGACGTAGTTTATATAGTTCAGCCTCCTTTGCCAGTCTTTCTGCATCTGCATTTCTATCATCTGTTTCTTTCTGTTCCTGTTGAGTATACCATAGCAAGCTAAGCATAGTCATAAACCCTGTCAGTAAGAATGCTATACTAAAACGAATATTAGAGGTTTGAGAAAGCGAATTCATATACGCAACATCTGTTTTATAGATTGCCCACAATGCTATTCTAACAAAAAATAGCCATACACTACTCAGTGCAATACTGATGACTAATACATACCAGTACTTTTCGTTCTTAGGAAGATAATACCGCATATTATTCAGTATCAACAGGCAGGCTCCAGCCAACAATGTATTGCTTATTATACTATCAACCATTGCCATAGATGGAGTATATCCGAAGCCCAACAATACAATACAATGCATGATAGCCCATACTATCCACCAGATAATAAATGTTGTAAAAAATACAACTTTAAACTTCCCGTCCTGTATAATGGATGTTTGCAACTTTATTTAGTTTATCGGTACAAATTGGTCAAGACCTTTTTCTAAAAGAAACTTAGCTCTTGAATGTGTGGCACGAATGTACAACTCTGCGTTTTCTTCTTCATAAATTCTGGAGTACATTTCAGCTCCATCCGTCAGATTCTCCAGCTTATTGATTTCTGCAACATCAATAAATTTCCAACGAACAGTGTTATTTACTTTATTCAAAAAACTATCCTGTTGCTTATCTCCTATCAATCTAGCTTTCTGAAAAGCATGCAGATCATCGTCAGCATTTATCAGCCTTAACTGCTCGTCAAACTGTGGAGTATGTTTTCCATCTCCACTTATTATTCGGTAAACAATTTTTGCCAGATACCAGTTCATTTTGTTTTGTTTTGAATGTTGAAATACATCTTTAAAATACAACGTGAGTCGTGAAAATACAACGTGAGTCGTGAGGGTCATATCACGACTCACGCAACTCACGACTCAGGTTTTATTTAGTAGCTCCTAATATCTATTCCTCCAAATACACAGGAGCCTTTTAGAAGCAGTACTTTTGTAGTATCCAGAACCATACCAGGCTGCATTCTTCTTTTATCTTCTACACCATGAAACATGCCGTCTATCTCGTTATTTACTACCCAATGTGGCGGAACCAGCAATTTCATTCCTCCAAATACCTGTTCTACTCTTATCACTACTGTTCCATTAATATCTGCCTGAGTAAGATCAATTTCAGCACCACCCATTATACAGGTAATACTACCTCCTTTAAAATCTTTGGAGAGAATTATTTTCTTTACGCCACTGAATATAGAAGTAGACTGAATTATATCACCCGTTTCGGTTGTGGAAGCAGACGAACCAGCCTGCCATGAGCCTCCGTTATTATCACAACGGTTCCTCCATTTTTCATTCCAGTCTCCACTCATTCTATTGTACTTACAATTACCGTTTTTGGGACGAAAGATAAACATCACCCCTACCGCCATAATAATGATGGGTACTATATACTCGTGCAGATTAAGGTTGGGAATTTCTCCATCCAGTAAAAATATCATGCCTACCACTATCATTACCAACCAGCCTGATCTTCGAAACTTATGTTTCAAGCCCAAAGCCAATCCGGCACCTATCAACAACATTTCCCAGGAGAATATCCACATAGGTATTGGAGCTCCCATTTTTGCAGCCAGAATAAGGCCACCTACTATAACAAAAAGAACGCCTGTCCAAAGTCTGTTATTACTACTAAAGTTATTACCTTCCATAATTTTTTATTTTGATAGGGCAAAACTATATCGCCACCTACTGTTGTGCAAGTCCCTTTAGGCAATAATAATTAATTCGTCGGTAAATCACCGGAATTGGTCGGTAAAACAAAGAGTGATTATCTATTCAAACATATTAATCATTTACTTTGTGGGCATATTCTGTTATTACAATGAACAAATTATTCTTCGTTATCCTTCTTATATCCAGTATAGCATGCAAGCATGCAGCCACTATTCATCCTCAAAAGAAAGATATTGTCGAAACCGTTTATGCTTCCGGTAAAATTATGGCCGACAGTGAATATTCTGTTTTCGCCCTTAGTCCGGGTACCATCATTAAAAAGCTGATTAAAGAAGGGGATTCGGTAAAAGCAAACCAGATACTTTATCTGATAAAACACGATGCACAGAATGCCAGAGTAGATGCTGCACAAAATGCTTATGCTATTGCTCAAGCAAATGTGTCGGAGCAATCCAGAATATTAAATGATTTAAAAATAGCGGTTGAAACAGCGGGCACGAAATTGAATAACGATTCGTTACAATACTTTAGATTACTTAATTTATGGAAGGAAAATATT
>JBAXVH010000420.1:0-1520 GCA_037129215.1 Bacteroidota bacterium
GCTTTTTGTTTTATCAACTGTAAGTCTTAGTATTTGAATTTAATTTCAACACGTCGGTTTCTCGTACGACCTTCATCAGTAGCATTGTCGCCAGCTGGTTTAGTATCGCTTAAACCTGCAGAGGTGATACGACTTGCTGCAATACCTTTCTTAGTAAGGTAGCTTACAACCACTTTAGCTCTTCTATCGCTAAGTGCCTGATTGTGCTCTGGTTTACCAGTGTTATCGCTATGACCAGAAACATCTACAGACAATTTAGTGTCAGCGTTTAATAACTTAACTACATTATCTAAAGTTTTAGTATCATCCTTAATAAGCTTGTCGCCGTTTGGAGTGAAGTAAACTGTTTCCGTTGAAGGCTCAACAATAACAGGAGCCTGAGGCTTAACTTCTGGTTTAGGTTCTGCTTTTACTTCAGGACAACCATGATTAGCAACTGTACCAGCAACAGTAGGACACTGATCTTCTTCGTCGTTTATGCCATCACCATCGGTATCAGGAATTGGACAACCTTGATATTTTGCAGTACCTGCAACAGTAGGACATTTGTCGTCTTTATCTGCAATACCATCACCATCAGTATCAGGACAACCATGGAATTCAGCTAATCCTTTTACATCAGGACAAGCATCCAGGCTATCAGGAACGCCATCTCCATCTTTGTCTTTTACAACAACCGGAGCAGGTGGTGGTGGAGGAGGAGTTACTTTTGGTTTAACAGTTCTATGTGTTAAAGGAATAGTGTATCCTAAAGAATAGAACATGTTATTGTCAAGCTTTGCAGTACTGGTAGAAACACGGTAGTTTGATTGAAGGAATATATATCCTTCGCTATACAGATTCAATTGAATTCCTAATCCAACAGGGAAGTAAGGAACTACGCTTTGGCTATAACCACCAAAACCAACACCCGCAGAAACAAATGGTTGAATTAAATGATTATCAGTCATTAAACGGGCATGTAAAGACCCTTCTAATTCATTGATATATTCATCTTTACCATTAGGATTTTTGGTGTAATGAGAAAACAGACCATTGTATCTTACAGAATAGTCCAGTTTGTTGGTAATGCCATTCCAGAAAAACAAAGAGTAACCTGGATCTGAGGTTCCGCCATTAGCGAAATTGGTAGTTGGAAAATGCGTTAAATTAATACTTGCCCCAACTTGCTGGGATTTCTTTGGAGAATCAAAATCCTGTGCGATAGACGCTAAAGGATACATTGCTACAAGTAATAATACTAAGTAAGTAATCTTCTTTATCATGTTTAATAATTTAATTAAAGTTCGCAAATGTAGCTTTTTTAATGATATTCAGGTGAGAATGGTCATTCCATTTACTACTTTTTAAGTATTTAAAGTGATAATTGTCATCTGTTTGGGATCATTAAGAACAGTTTTTGGGAAGGATTTGAATAATTAAATATCCATATTTTCTATTAAAACTGCTAATCCCTGCCCTAATCCCACACAGATAGAAGCGATACCCAGTTTCTTTTTTGTCCGGGCCATTTCATGCAC
>JBAXVH010000421.1:0-1514 GCA_037129215.1 Bacteroidota bacterium
TAGGTAATGCTTTTACTCAGACTTCTCAACAATTCTTCTGTATTGATGGTAAATTCTGGAATGTTACTATTGATACAACTACTGCTCAACATGGTACTAGAATGTATGCTGCACTTACTATTGTTAATAATTTTACTAATCCTGGTACAGGTGCTTCTTATCTTGGATATGGAACAACTGGTTATACATTAACTACTCCAACCACTTTTTCTACAAGAGGTCAGATATTAGGAAACGTTTCTACAGCTTCAGCAGTTGTATTTAATGGCACAACAGCTCAAACATTCTCTTGTGCACCTTCATCTTTATTAGGTTCTGTTACTATGAATAATGCTGCAGGTGTTACAATTACTCCTTCTGTAATTAATTATGGTTTAAATTTAACAAAAGGTACATTAAATTGCCCAACAGGTACTTTAACTTTTGGAGATGCAACAGCTAATACTTTTACTTTTGTTAAAGGTTTTGGAAATGTAACTACTTCTACTGCTCCAGCATTCAATCTAACTAGTATGACTGCTAATTATACATTAAATGATACTGTAGCTTTAACTGGTACTGCAATAAATAATTTATTCCCACCAATTATTAGTGGTTCTTTCACATTAAACAATTCAAAAGGTTTAACTTTAACAAAAAATCTTAAAGTTGGAACCTTAGCTTTAACTGCTGGTAAAATTAATACATCAACAAATGTATTAACAGTTACTGGAACTGCTGCTACAGCTATTACAGGTTATTCAGCTACTAATTTCATCAATGGAACTTTAGCTCGTGCATTACCTGCTAGTACAGTTAACACTGGCTCATGGGTATATCCAGTAGGTACTGTTTCTGCTGCTGCTGATACTATCTTATATAATCCTTTTACTATTATTAATCCATCAACTGGAACTACTCCTTATATTAAAGTTACAGTAATGAAAGGTAACTTTGCTGGATCTGCTGGTGCATATCTTCAATCGGTAAATACTGATAGAAGATGGAATGTTGTTCTTGACTCAGGAGTTTTCAATTATTCAAGAGTTATGTTGTATGATACAAATATTAATTCTACAAAATTAATGGCAAGATCTACAACTGTAAATGGTTCATTTACCGGATTACTTGGTACTTTAGGTACTTTTACATATACTTCTTTAGATTCACTTACCACAATTGCACCATTTTATTATGCAATCGGGTTAAAAAATCCAATGTCTTATGTTTCTAGTACAACTACACAAACTGTAACTGGTTTAGTAAGTCCTGGTACAACTAATCAACAGATTTTAGGTATACAAGTAGTAACTTTAGGTAGTGCAAATCCTTTGGTTTTATCTCAAATAAACTTAAATGCTAATGGTACAACTAATGTTACAGGTGATATTACTAATGTAAGATTATTCTCTACTGGAACAAGCGCTACTTTTGCAACAACAAATTGCATTGACTCTACAATGAATTTTAATGGGACTTCATTTAATGTAAATCCTTCAATAGTATATCCTTTCTATTTTACAGAAGGTGTAAAT
>JBAXVH010000422.1:0-1501 GCA_037129215.1 Bacteroidota bacterium
CTTTTATACATTGCCGAAACAATGTATGATGGCGATTCACCTAAGAATCAGAGAGTAGAACTTAGAAAATCTATTGATAAAAGCCGTTCTCTTTTAGCTTTTCTCCTTCACAACACTATTGAGGTTGCAAAATATTCCGAAACATGGGCGCATAGCAGGTCTATGAAGCATATTGTAACGGAAGAAGATAGAAACATCAATACCAAAGTTGCCGGAAACGATGTGGTATGGAGATTACTGGAAAACAAAAGTTATCAGAAACTGATAACGGAAGAAAAGCCAGAGCTGATTACCGACAAGGATTACATTAAGAAGTTTTTCCTGAAATTGCAGGATATGGATGTATATAAATTATATATACATGCAGATAGCAGGGTGAAAATGGAAGAGATTAATATTCTGAGCATCA
The DNA here is from genome assembly GCA_037129215.1 of Bacteroidota bacterium. Lineage (GTDB taxonomy): Bacteria > Bacteroidota > Bacteroidia > Chitinophagales > Chitinophagaceae > CANFLJ01. Next base: position 410 of record JBAXVH010000422.1, read on the forward strand.
TCTTTAATGATATAATGCTGCAGGATGAAAACTATGTATCATTATGCGAAGAATTGTTTGCTAACTGGGATGATGATATTGAAGTTCTTCAGAAAATAATACTGACTATTTTACAAAAGCCAAGTAGCTATAAAGTGGACGAACTGGTTTCGGAAGAAAAGTGGCAGTATGCCATTCAGTTGCTGGAAACAGTTATTGAAAAGAAGGAGTACCTGATGTCTTTAATCGTTCCTAAGTTAAATAACTGGGAGGCAGATAGAATTGCATTGGTAGATATGATATTCATTAAAATGGGACTTGCTGAATTGTTGTACTTCGAAACTATCCCTACTAAAGTAACTATTAACGAGTATATAGATCTTGCTAAAGAATATTCGTCCAAACAAAGCTCTCAGTTTATAAATGGTATCCTTGATACTATTCACAAAGAGCTGCTTGCTGAAGATAAGATTCAAAAAGTTAGTTTTGTAAAAAGAAATAAATAAAGAATAATAATGAAACAACAATTACTATCGCTTATTGCTTTAGTTGCAGTTATTAGCTTTACTGCTTGTAAAAACAATGATCTTAAGCCTAAAGATGCGCTGAAATCGGCATTTGATACCGCTAATTTCACTACTGTTAAGTGGGTAGATTCATTGAAGGATTTTGGTACTATTAAAAATGGCGAAAAGATTCAGCTTGAATTTAAGTGTATTAATAGTGGTAACAAACCATTGATTATAACCAGTGCAAGACCAGGATGTGGTTGCACCATAGCAGATTATACCCATAGCCCAATTGCTCCAGGCCAACAAGGTGCAGTAACTGCTTCGTTTAATAGTAAGAACTTTAGTGGAATGGTGCATAAGAGTATCATTGTAAATACGAACACTAAGAATGGTACTGAGCATATACTTTATTTTTCGGGTAATATAACTGGCGGACCAAGCAACGATAAGGTAATGGTTCCACACAAAGAAGTAAGAGAAGAAAAACGCAATTAATCATAATTAAACATCAAAAAAATGAGATCCACTACATTACTCATGTTGGCATTCGTAACGTTTGGTGCCAGCTATAACTCTACTGGACAAACAGCAGAAGAAATTG
>JBAXVH010000043.1:0-8641 GCA_037129215.1 Bacteroidota bacterium
CATGGTTTTGGTGTACAAACATTATATGGTCACATGTATAAAATAAAGGCTAAAAGAGGTCAACATATAAAACGTGGCGAAGTAATTGGATATGTTGGTAGCACGGGTAAAAGTACAGGTCCTCACTGTCATTACGAAGTACATAGAAATGGAGTACCTGTCGATCCTATCTATTATTTCTATAACGATCTTACACCTGCACAATACGATAGAATTCTTAAATCAGCTGCAGCAAATACGCAAAGTCTTGACTAATTCATTAGCAAATATTTTTTATTCCTGTTAAATTAAATTCCTTCTACAAAAATGAATTTTAATCCCACCGACAAAATATTTTTAATTGGAATGATGGGTAGCGGTAAAAGCTATTGGGGTAAGAAATTATCAGAAAGACTACATTTCAATTTTATAGATTTAGATGAAGTATTGGTAAAAGAAGAAGGAAGAGATATCAATAAGATTTTTCAAGAGTCCGGCGAGCAATATTTCAGAGATAAAGAGACTGAGATATTAAATAGGTTCATTGAAGAAAAAAAAGGCTTTATAATGGCAACAGGTGGCGGAGTTCCATGCTTTAACAACAATATTTCACTTATGAACAATCATGGAATAACCATTTGGCTAAATGAATCACCAGAAGTTATTTTCAGAAGATTATTACCAGAAAAAGCACACAGACCATTACTTAAAGAGCTAAATAATGAGGAACTTTACGATTTCATTTTGCTTAAATTAGCAGAAAGAAAGGCATATTATCGTAAAGCTAAACACATTATTAAGAGTACAGATATTGCAGATACATTTAATAGTCTGTAGCATACCAATACTTGAACAATTATAGAAAATGAAGAGTATCAAACTTGGCGCACTTATCGCTTCAATAAGCATTATGATGGGAGCCTTTGGAGCACATCTTTTAAAAGATAAATTATCCGAAAAAGCACTGTCACTATATGAGACAGGTGTAAAATATCAACTCTACCATGCTTTTGCATTGATAATAGTGGGTATACTATATCAGCTTAATCCAAACAAACAATTCAAAACAGCAGCTACCTTATTCTTATTAGGTATACTTTTCTTTAGTGGATCGCTTTATGTTCTTTCTTATAAAGTAAACAACAATATAGAAGGATTAAAATGGGTAGGACCAATAACCCCCTTAGGTGGATTATGCTTTATAACTGGATGGTTAATGGTTGCTTTTAGTATCAACTTAAAAAAGAAATAGCTGCAAGAAATGAATCTTACAGCTATTATATTCGGCCTTGCTTCTGAATATTATTTGTTCAATTTCTTATTAAATGCTTTTACTAAGAATACACAGTTTTCAATCTGCTTAATCTGACTTACGCGATCCTTGTTTTTAACAGAAGATGCTCCATTAAATAATTTGATTTCTACTGGCTGATCTGCATTTTTCAAATCTTCAACCAGTCTAAAGATATTTCTACTCTTAATAGCAAATGATACTCCTTGAGCTTGTTTTTCGCGGGTACTAATTATACCTATCACTTCACCATTTTTATTAAACACCGGTCCACCACTATTACCAGGATTTGCACTCATCTGAATTTGATAGGATAATGTATCTCCATCATGACCAGTTGAAGCACTAATATCTCCTTTATTGTAAGTAATATCATTTCTAGGGTAACCTAAAGTAAATAACTCTTCACCAAGATCCATTTCAGTCTTTTTAATGCCGTAAGGAAGCTTTTTCAATTGCTGATAGTCATTATCTACTATTTTAAGTATAGCTAGATCTCTTTTTTCATCTCTGTATACAATTGAAGCACTAAATGTTTCATGATTATTGTTCATCACATTCGCACCAGAGGAACCATGCAAAACGTGAGCATTAGTAATAATGTAACCAGAAGCATCAATTAAGAATCCAGTACCACCACTATTTACAATGATGTTCTCCTCTTTATTTTTAGCAACCTCGTTAAGTTTGTTACCTTGAGATTGTTGCTTTTGTTGAATCTGAGCAACTACTCCACTCAATTGTTCTATTTTATCATTATTATTTGTTGGAACAATAGAACTTACAATTGCACTAATAACCAACGCAATAATACCTCCAACGGAAGCTGCAATTGCAGTTACTCTCTTGTATTTATGGTATAACTGAACAATTCTACCAATACGCGATACTTCATTTGTTTCCTGAATATCGCCTTGCTGTGCAAGTTTTTCATGAACGTCATTTAAGGCATTCTTGAAATTCAATCTATTGGAATAATTGTCTAAATGGTGCATCAGCATATTATGCTCTACAACCATTTCATCAATCTCGGGGATGTTTTTTCTGAGTTGTTCAAAATACGCAATCTCATTTGGAAGCATTTTGCCTTCCAGGTAGCGTTCAACATTTTGAATCATTGCAATATCTTCTCTTTGAATACTCATAATTTTATTCTCCTATATTATATTGAGAGAAAAACAATTTTTTAAGTCGCATGAAGCATTTGTATTTCTGGTTCTTAGCATTATCTGCATTTGTGTAACCAAATTCTTTAGCAATTGCCTGCATGTCCATCTTTTTTAAATAATAGCCTTCTATAAGGCTCTTACATGGTTCCCCGAGACTTGAGAGCGCCCTTTCCATTATCTCATACTCGGCATTACGCTTCTCATGGATTTCAATGTCATCTTCAATTGGTACAGTCTCCTCAATAATGTCCATTTGACTGGAGAATTTACCTTGACTCTGGAGGCGTTTAAGCCATAATCTCCTACATACGGAATATACATACGTGTTAATTTTACAAGTTAAAACAAATGATTCACTTTGAACTTTTTCATACAGAGCAATCATTGCTTCTTGAAAAATATCACGAGCCTCATCATAATCTCCGTTATTATTAATAATGAAGTTCTGTATCATCTTGAAATTGTCTTTGTAGATAATCTCAATAGCTTTAGAATCATTATTAGCTAATCCCTTTAATAACAACTGCTCGGTATATTCTGATTTCACTATCAACTTTTAATACTGATTGAGGGATAAAAGTAACCCAATGAACACAAAAAAAACTTTTTCAAAAAAAATATTTATTTCTTGGGTTACCTTTTATGTCACTATGGTATAAAGGTTAAATTCACTCACAAATAAAAATTTTTAAAATGAAAAAATTATTATCAGTTCTTGCAATCGCAGCAGTTATGACAGCTTGTAAAGGTGGAGAAGCTACAGCTCCTGCAGCAGACACAACTAAAAAAGTAGATACTGCTAAAGTTGCAGTTGATACAACTAAGAAAGTAGATACAGCTGCTAAAGCAACTGTTGATACAACTAAAAAATAATTATAATTACTAGTATGCTCGCTTGCAGCTAAGTAATTTATGAAGAGTTTTTCATATGGCAAGCAATCGTTAGAGGTCGTTCCGTTTCTACGGAATGACCCTTTTTTTATATATAACCCTTCAAAATTATATAATTGAGTTTTATTTAGAAGTAAACTAAAGTAGTTAAAAAGAGATTATACAGCCTAAATTTACATTATAACTAATCTTTACTTGTATTTTCCTATCTCCTGTCTCCTAACTCCCTAAAGAAATTATATTACCCAATTAACCTCTCCAAAACTAAATTTATCTGTATTAGCACCACTTACATGCAGAAAACCTTGTTCGTCTACCTTTAAAACGGTACAATCAAAAGCGATATTCCCTTTTCTTAGTTTTACAATACAGTCCTTTTTATAAAGATATTGGTTATAAATCCCCAGAATGGTATCAAAATCTCCTTTCTTAAGTCTTTGAAACCAGTAATCCATCCTTTCACACAACTCTTTCGATAGTATTACAGGATCGTAATCTTTACCCGTAATTTGTTTTAAGGAGACAGGATTAGGTAAATTATCCGGAAACTTTACCTGATTAATGTTTAAACCTATTCCAACCACGGCCCATTTCCATGCTTTTATGGAAGATTGAGGAATTGGCGTAGAACTTTCTATCAGAATACCTCCGGCCTTCCTTTCGTTCCAGTAAATGTCATTAGGCCATTTGATATAACTGTCATGAAGCGCATATTTTGAAAAGAAATCATGAACAGCAACTGCCATAGTGGCAATTAAACTAAACTGCTTTGTAGCTGGCAAAAAAGAAATATCAAGGACAGTAGATTGAATGATGTTTAAACTTTTCTCAGATTTCCATTGTTTTCCATGTTGTCCTTTGCCGGATAACTGCTCATGAGCAAAAAAAGTATGCCCATCTGCTGCCAAATTTTCCTGAATTAGCTTTAAGGCATGATTATTGGTACTGTCCGTCGAAGAAAGTTCAAAAAAAGAGTCGCCAATGTGATGTACGGAGGTGATAGATTGCAAAAGATTGTTACTTTTGATTGTTTGAACAAATTAAATGAGATTTGTTCAATATTTTTGACATCTTAATAATTTATTGAGAAAAGATTTTTTTAGAAGCATTAAACAAACATTATTTGACTACAACATCCGTAGCATTGAAGAGCAAGAGTTCTTCTGCTAAACTTACCAGGAATTCAAAAGTTTTCAAAACTATAATAGAGGCAATTAAAGATAAAAAAGGAGAAGATATAATTAGTCTGGATTTAAGAAAAATTCATGAAGCTGTTGCTGATTTCTTCGTTGTTTGTTCAGCAGATAATACTACACAGCTTAAAGCAATCATCGATTCTATTGAAGATAAAATGCTCACAGTTTGTGGCGAAAGACCTTATAAACAGGAAGGTGTAAAAAATTCTCAGTGGGTTTTGATAGATTATGTCGATATTGTGGTGCATGTAATGCATTCTCAAAGCAGAAACTTTTACAAATTAGAAGAATTATGGAGCGATGCAGTTGCAACTATCCATGATGATAAATAAGATAATAACAAATTTTGCAAGTAACATTAGATACATTTTATGGCAGTAGAAGATAAAAAGATAGAGGAACCGAAAGATATTAAAACGCCAGTTAAACCTTCCATTCCTGAAAGAGAGAATGAGGAAGAAAAACCAAAAGGAAAACTTCCTAAGTTCAATATTTACTGGATTTATTTAATGATTGTAATTGTACTGATTGGTGCAAGCAACTTTAGTTTTAGTCCGGATTCTTCACAGGTAAGTCAGCAGGAAGTGATGAACAATATGCTCGCAAACGGAGATGTTGATCACCTCGACTTAATCAGCAATAAAGATCTGGTAAGGGTTTACATTAAACCTGAAAGTATTAATAAAGAATATTACTTAAAAAAGTTTGGAGGTAAAAAAAGAGATGCCGCTTCTGCAAAAGGTAATCCTGCTTTTGAATTTAAAATTACTGACTGGAAAGTTTTTGATGGCGATTTGAAAGATTTTTATGCTAAAAACCATATCGATGCAGAACATCAGGTACCTACTTTTCCTAAAGTAGAAGGAGAAATGTTTGGTCCTATTATGCAAACAATTCTTTCTGTGCTGGTAATGGTTGGTTTATGGATTCTCTTAATGCGTAAAATGGGCGGCCCATCAGGGGGTGGTGGTCCGGGTGGTATTTTCAATATTGGTAAATCTAAAGCTACTCTATTTGATAAAGGCCAGAAAGTAAATATCACTTTTACCGATGTTGCTGGCTTAGATGAAGCAAAGGTGGAAGTAATGGAAATTGTCGATTTCCTCAAAAATCCAAAGAAGTATACTGCATTGGGTGGTAAAATTCCTAAAGGTGCATTGTTGATAGGACCTCCAGGTACTGGTAAAACATTATTGGCAAAAGCAATGGCTGGCGAAGCACAGGTTCCTTTCTTTAGTCTTAGTGGTAGCGACTTTGTAGAAATGTTTGTAGGGGTAGGTGCCAGTAGAGTTAGAGATCTGTTTAAACAAGCAAGAGAAAAAGCTCCTTGTATAATCTTTATCGATGAAATAGATGCAATTGGTCGTGCCCGTGGCAGAAATGCTATCATGAGCAACGATGAAAGAGAAAATACTTTAAACCAGTTACTCGTAGAAATGGACGGATTTGGTGGAGATACTGGTATTATTATTCTTGCTGCTACCAACAGACCCGATGTATTGGATACCGCGCTGTTAAGACCTGGTCGTTTTGATAGACAGATTTCTATCGATAAACCAGATGTGAAAGGTAGAGAAGCAATCTTTAAAGTACATCTACAGCCTATTAAAGTTTCCGAAACACTAGATATTTATAAACTGGCAGAACAAACTCCTGGTTTTGCAGGTGCTGATATTGCCAATGTTTGTAACGAAGCTGCTTTAATTGCTGCACGTAATGGCAAAGAAGCAGTAGATATGCAGGATTTTCAGGATGCTATCGATAGAGTAATAGGTGGATTGGAGAAGAAGAATAAAATCATTGCTCCTCACGAAAAAGAAATTATTGCTTACCACGAAGCTGGTCATGCGGTAGCTGGCTGGTTCTTGCAACATGCTTATCCATTATTAAAGGTAACTATTGTGCCAAGAGGTACCGCTGCTTTGGGTTATGCACAGTATACTCCTAAAGAACAATATCTTCATAGAACAGAAGATCTTATTCATAGAATTTGTATGGCATTGGGCGGAAGAGCAAGTGAAGAAATTTTCTTTGGTAAAATATCTACCGGCGCTGCCAGCGATTTACAGAATGTAACACAGATAGCCTATTCTATGGTTACTATCTATGGTATGAATGATAAAATTGGAAACGTTAGCTTTTACGATCCTTCTCAGGAAAATACTTTTACCAAACCTTACAGCGAAGAAACAGGTAAGATTATTGATGAAGAAGTAAGAAAAATTATCAGCGTTGCTTATCAGCAAACTATTGACTTATTGACGGAGAAAAAAGCGGAAGTAGAAATTCTGGCTAAAGCATTACTCGATAAAGAAGTATTGCATCAAAGTGATGTGGAATTGTTGATAGGTAAGAGACCATTTAAGGAAGAAAGAATTTTACATATTGCAGAAGTGCCTGCTGCTACAGAAACGGTTGCTGCAACAGAAGAGGCTCCTGCTGAAACTCCTGCAGAAGATACAGATACTAAAAACGAAACTGCTTCTTAAATGACGACAAGAGCTAGAGAAACGATATTGAAAAAGATAAGGAAAGCGCTTTCCACAAAGCTGCCTGTTCCTTATCCCGAAGCCGATGTTATCGTTAATCACTATGCTCCCGAACATGAAGAATTAGAACTGGAGTTTGCAGAGAATTTCTCAAAACTGTTAGGCAAGTTTTCGTATTGTATTGATGCTAATGAACTCTGCGAACAGCTTAAAGCATTAGTGGCAGTAAAAAAGTGGACTAAAATATATTGTGCCGAACAAAAGATAAAAGTGCTGCTCGAAAAAGCAGGCCTTATTAATTTACTCACCGATGATCTGAATAACTGTGAGGTATCTATTACCGGTTGCGAAAATTTAGTGGCCAGAACGGGTACTATTGTCCTCACATCTGCACAGACCGATGGTAGAAATGCCAGTGTATACGCTCCCGTTCATATTTGTATTGCTTATCAGAAACAATTGCTCTACGATCTGGATAAAAGTTTATCTTCAATGCAGGTAAAATACAAACGTAACTTACCATCTCTTATTACTTTTGCAACAGGCCCCAGCAGAACTGCAGATATCGAAAAAACGTTGGTAGTAGGCGTTCACGGTCCTAAAGAAGTATATTGTTTTCTCGTAGATGAATTCCTTAGCAGACCCTAAATATTAATAATAATTTCAAATTGATTGTATGCATAATCTCTTTGTTTACGGATCTTTAAGGAGTGGCTTTAAAAGCCCTATGTACGATTATATACGCCGCTATTTTACCTTCGTTGGCAATGCAAAAGTAAAAGGTAAATTGCTCGATATGGGCGACTATCCTGTTGCTATTCCTACCAATGAAGAACATTATATTCATGGAGAATTATTTAGCATCAATCATAGCGATGAATTCAATTTCGCCATCGCGCAGCTGGACGATTATGAAGGATTAAATCCCGAAGACGGAGAGTACTCTGCGTACAGAAGAGATGTAGTATCGGTCGATATAAACAATAGCACCGTTACAGCCTGGGTGTACTGGTTCAATGGCGATACCACAGGAAGACCATTGGTAGAATCTGGTGATGTTTTAATGTACATGCTGGAAAAGTCGCAGAGCTAATGAACAGCATCCATATTTCCCCTCAGAAGAAAGTATATTTTATCTCCGATTTTCATCTCGGAGTGCCTTCTCATGCCGATAGTCTGGTAAGAGAAAAAATGATTGTAGAGTTCCTGAATAGTATCAAAGATCAGGCTGCCGCAATATTCTTATTAGGCGATATGTTCGATTTCTGGTACGAGTATAAAACCGTTGTGCCACGTGGCTTTGTACGATTGTTGGGTACCCTTGCACAGATAACCGATGCAGGTATTCCCGTACACTTTTTTGTAGGCAATCACGATATGTGGATGAACAATTATCTGCAGCAGGAATTGAATATTCCAGTGTTTCACGACAACAAAGAATTTACGTTCAATAATAAAACGTTTTTAATTGGTCATGGAGACGGGAAAGGTCCAGGCGATAAAGGATATAAGCGAATGAAAAAAGTTTTTGTTCATCCCTTTTCAAAATGGTTATACCGATGGTTGCATCCCGATATTGGAATGAGATTGGCTCAATATCTTTCTGTAAAGAACAAACTCATTTCT
>JBAXVH010000044.1:0-8544 GCA_037129215.1 Bacteroidota bacterium
GGATTAAGTGGTGCAGTAAGTAGCAATACCGTTATTATTACTGCAGGTATTGCAGAAATAGTTGCAGGTAGTATTGCTATGGGATTAGGCGGATATCTGGCTGGCAAAACAGAACAGGAACACTATCAGGCTGAACTTAAAAGAGAATATGATGAAGTAGAAAATTTACCGGAAAAAGAAAAGCAGGAAGTAAGAGATGTTTTTGCTGAATATGGACTTAGCAAAGCAGCGCAGGATATCATTGCAGAAGAGATGTCGAAAGATAAAGATAAGTGGGTAGATTTTATGATGAAGTATGAATTAGGATTAGAAAAGCCCCATCCTAACCGTGCCAGAAAAAGTGCTTCTACAATTGGTATATCTTATATAGTGGGTGGCTTTATACCTTTATCAGCTTACTTTCTTACACATACTCCTTACGAGGGTTTAATTGGCTCTGCAATACTTACTGTAATCTGCTTATTTATTTTTGGATACTTCAAGAGTAAAGTTACCGGTCAGCCTCCTATTAAGGGTGCATTAAAAGTTACGCTTATTGGTATTGCCGCAGCAGCTGCAGCATTTATTATAGCAAAGAGCTTTAATTAAAGTAAAAAGTAAAAAACAAAAAGTAAAAACTTAATTCGGGTAATTGTTTACTAAGATTATACATTAAATATGAATATTAAGAACTTTGAGTTTAAAGCAAAGGTAGATGAACTTAGTTTTTATGAGGAAAAGCTACTAACGCTGAATCCCCTTTTTAAAGGCGAAGATCATCAGATAGATACTTATTTTAATGTAACTAAAGGAAGGCTTAAATTAAGAGAAGGTACTATAGAAAATGCCTTGATAAATTACAACAGAGAAAATACTGCAGATGCTAAGCTATCAGAAGTTATTCTTTACCAACACAAGCCAGATAAAGCATTAAAAGACATCCTGAAGATTCAATTGGGCATTAAAATAATAGTAGATAAAAAGAGAAGAATCTATTTTATTGATAATGTAAAATTCCACTTTGATAAGGTAGCAGGTTTAGGTACATTTATTGAAGTAGAAGCAATAGACAACAAGGAACAATTCAGCATAGCAGAATTGAAAGCACAGTGCGATTATTACTTCACATTCTTTGAACTGGAAAATACCAATTTAATTGATAAATCTTACAGCGATTTGATGTTGTTATAAATACAATAGGAGTTAGGAGATAATAGTAAGGAATCAGGAGAATAGAAGCGGATTGATTACTTTAGTTGTGCTGATTGCCTTTTAATTTATTGTTTAATGTATTTGTAAAAGCATGTTGATATAATTAGAACTATATCAACATGCTTTTTTAATATTATATCGGTATACAAAAATTACTTTAGTACTTCACTTAGTTTCTTCTGTAAATCTTCGCCTCTTAGTTCTGTTGCAATTACCTTTCCTGCAGGATCAATTAATACATTGAATGGTATTCCTTCAAATTTATATTTCTTTACTAGAGGACTCTCCCATCCCAGTAAATCGCTACCATTATTCCAGGTAAGTCCATCCGCATCACTTGCAGATTTCCAGGCCGATTTATTACTATCCAGCGAAATGCTTACTATAGCAAAATTCTTATCCTTATTTGCATTAAATGCCGCAACAACTGTAGGATTTTCCTCTCTGCAAGGTCTACACCAGCTTGCCCAGAAATCAAGTAACACATACTTCCCTTTAAAGCTACTTAAACTTAAGTCTTTACCAGCAGTATCTTTTACCGTAAAGTCGGGTGCAGGTTTATTTAATAAAGAAAGTTTAGGATTTGCATTCACTTGTGCATCTACTATTTTAATCAGTTTCTCTACACTACTATTGTCTTTAAATTTCTTTCCTAAATCATCGGTAATACTTTTTATTTCTGTTAACTCCATAGTGCGGAAAGCAATACTGGATAAATAACATGCAAGAATAGGGCTTTTGGTATCTTTAATATTCGCTTTTATAAGCGCATTTACAGCAGCCATCTGTTTCGTTTTCTCAGCAACTGCATTTTGCAAAAGACGGCTGCTATCCTTTTTAGTTAAACTATCAACCAATACAAATGCATCCTTCAATAAACTAAAAGTAGAATCGTATTTATTTAAAAAAGTATGCAGGTAAGCTGATGCCTCTGATCCTTCTACTGAATATGTTTTATAGCTATTCACATCTAACCGGAGTTTTATGTGGCTGCCATCATTTATGATAATCACTTCAGGACCATTCTTAACACCTACTACATACAAACCTTCGTCTTTACCATATGCCCTTAATTCGAAAGTACCTCTTTTGGATAAGGTAGCAGAATCAAGCATTACAGGTTGTTTATCGCCAAAAGGCACTTCCATTAAAAACACCTTATCTGAAGTAGCATGTTCTATTAATCCACTTACTACAAAAGCCCCATGTTTCTTTGGAGAACAACTTACTAAAACCATTAATATTGGAAGACAAACCAGTAATACCTTTTTCATTCTTTTATATTGATATAATAACATAATTATTCCTGCACACGAACCTTTTTACTCTGTAAATAAGCTTTAATCTGTTCAAAATTCATATTTACAATATCATTTGATATTTTCTCTTTAATTGCTCTAAAAGTTTTGACTGTGTCAAATTCTTTTTCTTTTATCTGTTTTTTAGTCTTCATATTCAATTATATCTTTAGGAGAACGTATTTCTAATGTTTGGTATCCTGATTTCAAATTTACAGCATTGTATCCACGAATTCTGTAAACATTTACAATATGTTTAAAGTTCCAACTTACAAGTATGTCCACTTTATGTATAGTTGCAAGTGCAATATGAACACAATCATCAAAGCTTGTTTTGCCAACAACATTTTCTTCAATATAACTTTTAGCAAGTTTAATTGCTTCGTCAGTTATTTTTACTACTTCTAAACTTTCTTTCGGTAAGTCTGAAAAGAATGTTTTAACCCGTTGAGGAGCATCAAACAATTCCCCTTCTGTTAAATCGGAGTAAACACAAATCACTTGACCCAACTTTACTTTTTCAAATAACTGAAAAGAAACTTCATCGAATTCTATGTCATAGACTCCTCCAAAGACAGATGTATCAAAATAAAAGCGTTGCAGTTTCATAAATCAAAAACACGAAGTTAATTCTAATGTAGTACAACAAACTCTATGCTTAAAAACTTTTATAATGATAACTTTTGCTGTAATAGTTCAGTTACCATTTTAGGATCAGCCTGTCCCTTACTTACTTTTTTTACTTCCCCTACAAACAATCCTATCAATCCTTTCTTTCCTTTCTTATATTCAGCAACTTTATCAGGCATATTAGCTATCACAGCATCCACCCACTTTTCCAGTTCATCTACATTACTTACCTGTAAAAGGTTCAGGCTTTCTGCCAATGTAGCAGGATCCTGATTCTTTGAAATTAATTCTGGCAATAGTTTTTGAGAAGCAACTGAGAAATTAACTTTACCATCCTGTACTAAATTAACCAGATTGGAAAAAGTCTGCGGTAATAAAGTAAAATCAGTATAACTAATCTGATGCTCATTTAAGTATTGCTTAATAGGGCCCAGCATCCAGTTGGCTATTGCTTTGTAATGTTTGTTTATAGCTGCTACAGACTGAAAATAATCAGCAGAAGATTTATCCTCACAAATATTAGCAGCATCGTACTCGCTCAAGCCCAGCTCTCTAGTAAATGTATGTTTCAGTTCGGAAGGCAATGCAGGCAATGCTTCCTTAATATTTTGAATATATTCTTCTGTAAGATTAAAAGGTGCTAAATCCGGATCTGCAAAGTACCGGTAATCATTTGCATCTTCCTTATCTCTCATGGAAAATGTAGTATCGTTATCAGCGTTAAAACTTCTGGTCTGTTGTATTACAGGTTCTCCTCTTTCTAATAATCCAATGATACGTTCTGCCTCATAATCAATTGCTTTCTTTACATTACGGATAGAATTCAGATTCTTTACCTCTACTTTAGTACCTAAGGTAGTTTCGCCTTTTAATCTTACCGATACATTCGCATCGCAACGAAGGCTTCCTTCTTCCATATTTCCATCACATACTCCTAACCATTGTACCAGTTTACGTAATTCGGTAATGTATTGAAAAGCATCTTCACTACTATGAATACAAGGTTCGGTAACAATTTCTACTAATGGAGTTCCAGCTCTGTTTAAATCAATACAGGTATAGAAATCATCGGCATCATGAATGCTTTTGCCAGCATCCTCTTCCATATGAATTCTATTCAATATAATTTGCTTTTCCCCTTCCCCACTTTGAATGGTAACATAGCCTCCTTTACAAATTGGAGTGGTATGCTGCGATATCTGATATCCCTTTGGCAAATCGGGATAGAAGTAATTTTTACGGGCAAAATAGTTATATCTTACAATCTCACAATTGCAGGCAATACCTAATCTTACTGCATATTCTACTGCTTTCTTATTCGTTTTTGGCAAGGTGCCAGGATGTGCTAATGTAACAGGACTAACATGGGTATTTGGCGCGGCACCAAATGCTATACTGTCACCACAAAATAGTTTGGAATTTGTTTGCAACTGTGCGTGCACTTCCAGTCCTACTACTATCTGATATTTATCCATTAAGTTCATTGCCGCAAAAATAGGGAAATAGAGAGGCAATTGATAATGGATGGTAGATAAATGATAATGGATGATTGATAATGGATAATGGATAATTGTAAGTAATAGGTTTTAAGATGACTAAAACAATCAATTCAAGTATTATACAATTTTTGAATTATTACTTTATTAATCAATTTTTAGTAAAGGAAATACTGAATTAATATGGGCTAACAAAAGATAGATTTGTATAAACAGACAAAAATTAAGTCCTAAATTAGGATATATAGCAACTAAATAATATAATTTTAGTACAAACAGACTTTGAATTAGTACTAAATAAAGTTGTATTTATACAAATAAGGTTTAAATTAATACTAATTAAAGTTATATTAGTACAAATAGAGTTTAAATTAGTACTAAATGTATTTGAATAAGTACTGATAGAGTTTAATTTATTATTTCAGCAGTCTGTATTTTGAAAGATAATATTGCAACGAATCGGGAGGAATTGCTTTAGCAAGTACTTTACCTTCGGGGGATACCAGAAAACTGAAAGGTATGCTATCAAACTTTAATGTATTTACAGCATCGCCCTTCCACATTTTTTCATCAATTAAGTTTGTCCAGTTATACTTTTTTTGCTGGATAATATTCTTCCAGTCGTTTCTATTATTATCCACTGCAGTGCTTACAAACGAGAGTTTTAAAGTATCAATAGAAGGGTAAAGTTTTTTCATATTATCCATTTGAGAAAAACATTGTTCGCACCAGGTACTCCAGAAATTAATCAGATAATATTTACCTTTCAATGAAGCAGTAGAATATTGTATAGAATCTATATTACCAAGACTAATGGAGGGCAATAAATCGTTGACATTAAACTCCTTTTCAAAAATATCTATCATTTTATAAGCATCTTCTTTTAATCGAATAATATAACCAACTGACGGGAATCTTTTAGCTGCTTTATCTACTACCGCTTTTAAAGTAGCATAATCTTTCCCAAACTCTACGGTATTATAGGCTACCATAAAGGTTGCAGGACTTGATACTGTATCCATAAATGGAAATGTATAACTGGTAGTAATTTTATTTATACCAGGAAATATAGCAGCATTTCCAGGAAGTTCGTTTGCATTTAAAGATTTTAATGAAGCATAAAATTCATACAATACACCGGTAGCATTAGACCCTTCTACTGAAAATTTATTATTGGCCAGATTAATCTTTACATCAACTACATCTGCATCTGGTATTACATAAACAGCATTTTTAAAGAATGGTACTTTAACCTGATAAAATGCGGATATATCTTTTTTAACAGTGAAAGTATAGGTATTAAATACGCCAACAACAGAAGAATCTACTACCTGTTCATTTTCATCATTAAGCCCAATTTTTACAAGATAAATTTTACCCTCAGCAGGTGCCTTAACAACTATACTAATCTTGGAATTATTACTTTTTATTTGTTTACATGCTGTATGACCAAATAAATTGATAAAAACAAATAACAACAAAAATTTATATTGAATCATTTTCTAAGTAGATTATGTTATACTTACTTATATTTTACTTAAAATCAGCGAATAATTATAGGAATAAAATAATTAATCTGCTACAAATCTATAATATAAAGAGGCTGACTTTTGTAAAGTCAGCCTCTTTTATAATTTTATACTTAAGAAATCAGTATATTAAAATTTAGTTTCTAACCCATTTTTCATAAATCTGACGGCCATAAGAATTTTGACCACTACCTCCAGAAGAAACATAACCAAAATGCATCCAGAAAATAAATTTAGCTGGATCATAAGTATTGTTATATGTTTTAGCCACAAAACCGTTTGCACCAGTGTAGTTAGGATTATTATTCCCAGGGTTATCAGCTGTCATAAAACCAGAATTCACATCTGTTGGAGAAGGAGATCCGTTTGTTGGAACCCATCCAAAAAGTTTGTTAGTTACAGTATTTATACTAAATTGGAATCTATAACCATAATTTTTTTCTAAGTCTGCCAAACCTGAAGAACAACTAATAATAGATACAGTTGACAATGTCTTAGTCATGTTGATAGCACGACAACTTGCAGCTGTTGGATGGAAGAAATAACCAGTAACAGTATAATCGGCATCCCATTGGTTTCTAACTTTTATTAATATAACTTTAGTTGATAGATTTGATGCAATACCAACAGAAGAACTACTACAAGATTTTATTTTTATTCCTAAAGCATATCCAATAGCAGGATCTAAATCTGTATTAAGATCAACCATTGTTGATTGAATTTGTAGTTTAAAAGCAGCTAAATGCGTAGTTGGATCAACTGTAGCTGTTGTATTCAACCATTTGTAAGTAGAATCAGGTAAAGTTGTATATCCAGTTATATTGTTTGTATCCTTTACATTAAAGGTATTAATTAAAGATGCACCACCAGTTGTATCTATAGTTACTGTATTAGCAGGATAACTTCCATTACTAGATGTTTGCTGAACATAAAATGTAACTATACTAGGAGCAGTTTCAAGTGTAATTCCAATTGATTGATCATTACTATTAGATATTGATCCAGAGGTCACATTTACAAAGGAAACAGTATTCCCAGTTCCTTGCGCAGCCCCATTAAGGAAATTGTTTTCGGTACTTTTTAAACAAGCGCCAAACATTCCAACTAAAAGAAAGGACGATATTATTTTAATTATTTTCATTTTCTAAATTTTTATTAATTGATAAATTATGGCATCCAGAACAGTTTACTGTTAAACTGTGCATTTATTGCTTGTTTAGGAACATTTGCAGAGTTAACACTATACTCTCTCTGAGGATATAAATATCTGTATGGTATTGGATGTCCATTTGCACTTGTAGAAATCAGAGGGAAATTAACATTATCCACTTTAGGGAAACCAGTTCTTCTATATTCAGTCCAAGGTTCCAAGAAATTATAAGTACCCAATGCCATATATTTTTGTGTAAGAATAGCTTGAAGCTCTTGACCAACACCTTGTGCAGTAGCCCAATCATTATCAGCTGATGTAACTAGTTCTCCCATGATAGTAGTACTTGTAACTCCAAACTGACCCAAAGGAAGACGACCTTTAGTAAGAGCAATATCAAAATCATAAGAAAAAGATTGAGCCATACCATCGCTAAATAACTGACCAGCATCACCACCAGAAAACCAACCTCTTTGTACAGCTTCAGCTTGTAAAAACAAAGATTCAAAATCAGAAAATATCAATGCATTTGAACTTGCTGATTTTATTGGTAATAAAGTAGTAGTCGGGTTATTAGCTATTGTTGAAAAAGTAGTAGGTAAAGTAGTACCTGTAGCTGCTTTTGCTGCTGCCCCCATTTCAGTTCCAGCATAAATAAATGCTACACCCAAAGTATTGTTAGAAACAAAATTATAAAAATTCTGATCTACTCCTGCTAATGTACCTGTACCGTTATATGAAGTGTAATCCATCAACCTTTGTACTCTCAAATCATTTGAGTTACAGAAATAGTTTAGTGCAGGTAGACCTCCATTATAAACATCAGCATTTGAACCTTGAGCAATAGTATTGGTCAGAGAATAACCAAAATTTACCCAAAAAGGATTTTGTTGATTGGTTGAATTAGTGTAACCAGGATTAATTTGAGCAATATCCTTTGCTTGTAAAAAAACTGTCAAATCATTATTAAAGTCAGCTAATTTAGCTTGTATATAACCTGCTTTAGCTGTAACAGCAGACTGACGAATTAGTAATTTTAACTTTAAAGTATTAGCCAATTTAATCCATAATGCTTTGTTACCTTTAAACATTATATCTGAAGTTGCATCAGGAAAGTCTAAAGAAGTAGCAGCATTAAGGTTATTGATACCCAATGTAAGTTGCTCATATAAACTATCGTAAATAGCTGATGCATTATCATACTTTGGAGTTTGGTTTGATGTACCATGAAAAGCCTCAGTATATGGCAC
>JBAXVH010000045.1:0-8491 GCA_037129215.1 Bacteroidota bacterium
ATGTTGCCTTATTTATGGGTTACCGATACTGCTTTTATTGAAAAGGAAAAGTATTTTGCTGAGCAAAAAATAAGAATGGAAAAGCAATCCAAAGCAATTGCTTTAAAAGAGATTATTATTCAATCGAAGGTTAAAAAATCTGTTGATGTGCTGGATGATAAATATGCATCCGGATTATTTTCTTCTGGAGATGCTTATCAATTTGACGTGATGAATGATATGCGGGCACAAAGTGCTATTAATGTATTTAACTATCTTCAGGGACAAGTTCCTGGCTTACAGATATCTCAGCAGAATGATGGAGAAACCTCGCTAAAATGGAGAGGTGGAACTACAGAATTATTCCTTGACGAAATGAGAACTGAACCAGATTTCCTTTATTCATTATCGATGGGTGATGTTGCCTATATCAAAATATTCCGACCTCCATTCTTTGGTGCTATGGGTGGTGGTGCAGGCGGTGCTATATCGATTTATACCCGAAAAGGAAATGATGTTAAGAACAGACCTGGAGTAGGAATACCATATAAAATACTGGAGGGATATACTTCCTATAAAGAGTTTTATTCGCCAGACTATTCGGTACCGAGCAGTAATTCAACTTCCGATATCAGAACTACAATCTACTGGAATCCGTTTATTTTAACGGATAAAACAACAAAAAAGGTTAAGGTAGAATTCTATAATAACGACTTTACCAAAAGGCATAGAATGGTATTGGAAGGGATAAATCATGAGGGAAAACTGGCTCGTTTTGAACAGATTATTCAATAATAACATTTTATAAGTAACTAATAAACGCCTATTCTTTAGCTTTGACGCCTATGTGGATGATTTGTAAAAAAGAATGGCAACAGTTTTTCAGTAGTCTGACAGGCTATATAGCCATCAGCATTTTCCTGTTGCTGACTGGATTATTCTTATTTGTTTTCCCAGATACTAACATACTGGACTTTGGGTACGCAACACTTGGGAGCTTTTTTGATACTGCTCCTTGGATACTGCTATTCTTTGTTCCAACTGTGACCATGAGAGCATTGGCTGATGAATATAAATCGGGCACATTCGAAGTATTAAAAACACTTCCATTAAGTTCGGGACAAATAGTAAGGGGAAAGTTTTTCGGCGCTTTCTTTATTATAGCTGCTGCTTTATTACCAACCATTATATATGCTGTAAGTATTCAACAATTGAGTGCTGTAGGTGGAATAGATATTGGCGGCACAGCCGGTAGTTATGTTGGCCTTTTAATGCTAAGTGCAGTATTTACGGCAGTGGGTATTGCTGCCAGTAGTTTTACCAATAATACAGTGGTAGCCTTTATTGCAGGAGCATTTGTTTGCTTTCTATTATACAGTGGATTTGACGCTATAAGCAAGCTCCCTTTATTTAAATCGGATCTTGGATATTACATAGAAATGATAGGAATTAATTTTCACTATCGTAGCATTAGCAGAGGGGTAATTGATATCAGGGATATTATCTACTTCCTTTCTATCATTACCTTATTCTTATTAATTACCCAAAGAAACGTTTCAAGAAAATAATCATGCAAAAAATATTCCAACTAAAATACTGGTGGTTATTATTACTCCTTGCTTTTGTAAGCATTGTATATCTTGTTTCTTTCTTTTCTTACCGAATAGATCTTACTGCAGAAAAAAGATTTAGCCTGAGTGCCTCTACAAAACAATTACTGAAAAGCATTGATACTCCTATTACTATCAAAGTATTTCTGACAGGAGATATGCCTTCGGATTATAAAAAACTGAGTATTGCTACCAAGGATTTATTAAACGAGTTTAAGAACATTGCAGGCAATAATATAAAGGTTGTTTTCGAAAAACCTGCTGAGGGTGTTACGGACGATACTGCAAAAATGATTATCTATGATAGTCTTGCTCAGCTGGGGGTGGTATTTGATAGAACAGAAGTTGTCTCTTCTTCAAAAGATAAACAGACTAATCAACTTATTACACCTTCTGCTTTGGTGTATTATAAAAATTACAGACCATTGGCAATTGACTTAAGAAGTAGTAGAAAGGTATTTAAAAATTATAATGTTTTAAATGATAATCCTGTAGAAGATATTGAAGCTACACGCAATGCTGCTGAGGCTTTGCTGGAGTTTAAGTTTGCCAGTGTAATAGATAAAATCACCCGTAAATATATCCCTACAGTAGCCTATTGTATTGGCAATGGCGAGCCTATAGATTTAAGGATAAATGATTTGGGAGAAAACCTCAGAAATGAATATCGCTTAGGTGTTTTTGATTTAAAAAAATCTTACCCAGACCCTACCGCTATTGATGCTTTAATGATTGTAAAACCTACCAAAGCATTTACAGAGGAAGATAAGTTGAAGATAGATCAGTATGTAATGCATGGTGGTAAAGTGATATGGTTTGTAGATAAATTGTATGCTGAACTGGATAGCTTAATGCGCAGCAATGCCGACTTTGTGGCATTTGACAGAAACCTGAATATTGATGATATTTTATTTCAGTATGGAGTACGTATAAATGGTGATTTATTACAGGATTTAAACTGTTCTAAAATCCCATTGGTATATGGCAATAACCCTGATGGAAGTCCTAAGATGCAAAGAATTCCTTGGCCTTATTATCCGTTCTTAACTTCTCCTTCGGACAATCCAATTTCAAAGAACCTCGATAGAGTATTGCCCTTGTTTCCTTCGAGCATAGACACCATAAAAACACCCGGTATCAGTAAAACTATCTTATTGTCTACCGATACTAATAGCCGTACCATGGTTACCCCTGCAATGGTGAGTTTGAACAGTGTGAAAGATGAAAATGATTTCAGGAGTTTCAGTAAAAGCCATGTTCCTGTAGCGGTATTACTGGAAGGAAAATTCAAATCTTTATTTGCCAACCGACTTACACAGAATGTACTTGACTCCATTCAAAAGAATAGTGGAAAAGCGTTCTTAGCATCAGGAGAAAAAGATGGCAAACAAATTGTAGTGAGTGATGCTGATATTGTTACCAATGCTATATCAAAGACTACCGGACCATTATCAATGGGTATGATTCCATTTGAAAATTATCGCTTTGCCAATAGAGAATTCTTCCTGAATAGCATTGACTACTTAGTAAGTAATAATAAAATATTTGAAAGCAGGAATAAAGAATTTAAGCTCAGATTACTGGATAAACAAAAAGTAGCCGAGCAGAAAACTACCTGGCAGATCATCAATATTGTATTACCAATTCTGTTGATTCTTGGCTTTGGATTTATCATGCAGATAATCCGTAAAAAGCGTTATGCTTCTTAGTATATTATAAGTTTTAGGTATTGGGTAAATTGATTGCTGAATTTGTATTCATTATCAAATCATCAAATTTTCAAATTATCAAATTGTTGTTTACGCTTTCTGCACCTGTGGCGCCAATGTTGTAAGATCTGCAATGTTTACAGGCTTTCCGGTATCAATACTATTTCGGGCCGCTATACCAATTAGCACAGCCATTGCGCCATCTCTCAAGCCAGCACCCTGACGATATTTATCTTCTCCTAGCGTGAATACCTGTTTCCTCAAACGTACATCTCCCCCACCATGACCGCCTTCTTTATTAGGCATTTTAAAAGTTTCCTTTTTACCAAAAGCAGTAGTTACTTCTATCACATCAAAAGGTTCTTCTTCCCATGGTTGCCTTTCTTTTATCCAGGCATCCAGCTTGCCTTTTGTACCATTGAAAGAAATTCTATATCCTTCATAAGGAGCATAGGCAGTTAGGGAGTATGACACTTGTACATCGTTGGCATACTTTATCTGCACCGCCATCTTATCAAAGATGTCTGTATCGGTTCTGAACACACAACCATCACGCAGGTAATGATCGTACTGATAGTTGTTTACATATAAATCGTGCAGCTCCTTTTTCTTATTGATATCCCAGAAGAATTTGCAATCATTCTTATGCTCGCATTCTCTACAGTTCTCCCCTCTTATCGTTCCATTTTTACCATAAAACTCTAATGCTCCATTGCCATAC
Organism: Bacteroidota bacterium; assembly: GCA_037129215.1. GTDB lineage: Bacteria > Bacteroidota > Bacteroidia > Chitinophagales > Chitinophagaceae > CANFLJ01. The sequence continues at coordinate 4,020 of JBAXVH010000045.1, forward strand.
ACTGACTTAGGATCAGAGTCTATCCACCAGTTTAATAAATCGAAATGATGCGATGCTTTATGTACCAGCAGTGAGCCACTATTCTCTCTTAATCTATGCCATCTTCGGAAATAATCTGCCCCATGATATACATCCAGATACCAGTGAAAATCTACCGAAGTAATCTTACCTATGGCACCTGCTCTAAGCAGTTCATATATCTTCTGACGATGAGGTGAATAACGATAATTAAAAGTAACGGTAACCTTTTTGCCTGTTTTCTTTTCTGCATCTATAATAGCCTGACATTTAGCCTCGGTGGTAGTCATAGGCTTTTCGGTAATGATATCGGCACCATACTCCATCCCTTTTATAATAAACTGATGATGTGTGCCATCCACAGTCGTCACTATTAATTTGTCGGGCTTAGTTTCGGTCATCATTTTATCGAAATCTGTAAATACTGGGCAGGACAGTTTCATAGTTTCTTTTGCATACGCAACTCTACCAGGGTTTATATCGCAAAGACCAACAAATTCGAGTATATCGCCATATTCTTCTATTACAGGTTTACCCCACATATCTATACCCCTGTTACCGGTGCCTACCATGGCTACTTTAATCTTCTTACCATTAGTAGCAATACCAAAAGGATTTGCATGTAAATGCGTTGCTATAAAAGTACCCGCAAGTACTGTTCCTGCATTTTTGAGGAATGTTTTACGTTTCATACTACAATTGTTAGGGTACTAAAGTAATTGAAGATGGTAATTGTGCCTTAAAAATCAACGGAAACGATTGTGTAGAATAGAAATTTTTACAATTGTATAAAAGAAGGATCAATCAAAATCTATACTCATTTTGATTGATCTGACAATACAATTGTGTCAATTTTGACAGAATCGGCATGTTTCAATCAACCATTTTGTCAGTATGTCATCTTAAAACGACTGTTTTTCAGTGAAAATATGTCCTTCCCTTCTTCATGGCAAGAGAATTGCAAAGTCATTCGCCAAATAAAATTGTTTAACAAATAAAAATTATAGTTTATGGCAGCTAAGAAATTGACTGTTACTCCGCTTCACGACAGAGTAATTATTAAACCAGCAGCAGCTGAAGAAAAAACATCTGGTGGTATTATTATCCCGGATACTGCAAAAGAAAAACCTCAACGTGGTATTGTAGTTGCAGTTGGTGCAGGTAAAAAAGACGAACCAGTTACCGTAAAAGTTGGCAACAATGTATTGTACGGTAAATATGCCGGTACAGAAATCACTATCGAAGGTCAGGATTTATTGATCATGAGAGAAAGCGATATTCTTGCAATAGTTTAAGTAAATTAGCTAATTAGCCAATGTGCTAATCGGCTGATTAAACAACAATTCAAAAATCAATCAATTATTAATTATAAAATTCGCTGCATTAGCACATCAGCTAATTAGCAAATTATCAAATTAAATAAAAATGGCAAAACAAATATTCTTCGATATCGAAGCAAGAAACAAAATGAAAAAAGGCGTTGATACTTTGGCCAACGCTGTTAAAGTAACTTTAGGACCAAAAGGTCGTAACGTAGTTATTGAAAAGAAATTCGGTGCTCCTCAAGTAACTAAAGATGGTGTTACTGTAGCTAAAGAAATAGAACTGGAAGATCCTATCGAAAATATGGGTGCTCAGATGGTGAAAGAAGTTGCTTCTAAAACTGCTGACATCGCTGGTGACGGTACTACTACCGCTACTGTATTAGCTCAATCTATTATCAGCGAAGGCTTGAAAATGGTTGCTGCAGGTGCAAACCCAATGGATCTAAAACGTGGTATCGATAAAGCTGTGAGCATTGTAGTTGAAAACTTAAAAGCACAATCTCAAACTGTAGGTAACGATGCTAAAAAAATTCAACAAGTAGCAACTATCTCTGCAAACAATGATGAAACTATCGGTAAATTAATTGCTGAAGCTTTCGTTAAAGTAGGTAAAGAAGGCGTTATTACTGTAGAAGAAGCTAAAGGAACTGATACTACCGTTGATATCGTAGAAGGTATGCAATTCGATAGAGGGTATATCTCTCCGTACTTTGTAACTAACAGCGAAAAAATGCAGGTGGAGTTACAAAATCCTTACATCTTAATCTATGATAAGAAGATTTCTGCCATGAAAGACATTCTTCATATCCTGGAGAAAGTTGCTCAAAGTGGTCGTCCATTATTGATCATAGCTGAAGATTTGGAAGGCGAAGCATTGGCTACACTGGTAGTAAACAAATTACGTGGTACTATCAAAGTTGCTGCTGTAAAAGCACCAGGTTTTGGTGATAGAAGAAAAGAAATGTTGACCGATATCGCTATCTTAACTGCAGGTACTGTAGTTAGCGAAGAGCAAGGTTTCAAATTAGAGAATGCCGATCTTACTTACTTAGGACAAGCTGCTTCTGTAACTATCGATAAAGATAATACTACAGTGGTAGGTGGAAAAGGAAAGAAGACTGATATCACTGCAAGAGTAAATCAGATTAAAGCACAGGTAGAAAATACCACTTCTGATTACGACAGAGAGAAACTTCAAGAGCGTCTTGCTAAATTAGCAGGTGGTGTTGCGGTGCTTTATGTAGGTGCTGCTACAGAAGTAGAAATGAAAGAAAAGAAAGACAGAGTAGACGATGCATTACATGCAACCCGTGCTGCTGTTGAAGAAGGTATTGTACCAGGTGGTGGTGTTGCTTACATCCGTGCTATCGAGGCTTTAGCTCCAAAGGTTAAAGGTCAGATTGCCGATGAGCAAACAGGTATGGCTATCGTTCGCCGTGCTTTAGAAGAGCCTATCCGTACTTTAACTGCAAATGCTGGTATCGATGGTTCTATCGTGGTTCAAAAAATCAAAGAAGGAACTAAAGATTTCGGTTTCAATGCAAGAACTGAAACTTACGAAAACTTATTCAAGGCGGGCGTTATCGATCCAACTAAAGTAAGTCGTGTAGCTTTGGAAAATGCAGCTTCTATCGCAGGTATGTTATTAACTACCGAGTGTGTAATTGCTGATAAACCAGAACCTAAATCTGCTGCTCCTGCTATGCCAGGTGGTGGAATGGGCGACATGGGCTATTAATTTTTAGGAGACAGGAGTCAGGAGAAAGGAGACAGAATCAATACAAATGTTGAATTTTAAATGATGAATGTTGAATAAAGAAATAGATTAAATAGTCTATCTAATTTATAAAAAAGAGGTTGTCTAAAGACAGCCTCTTTTTGTTTGTAGATGTTCATAATCTTTAAATCATCAATTCCACACAGATGTATTTTTTTACTTTTCCCTTTTTACTTTTTACTTGATTTTGGGCGTTGCCTTCGGCCGTTGCTGCCTTTCCTATCTTTCTTTTTTCTGCGCAATACAAAGCTCCTTTTTGATAGGGTGATGCGCAGAAAAAACAAAGGATATTCCCTGCTGCAACTAACGCAATACAAATACATCGCCCCTAGTCAGTACGCCCCAATTATCAATTATTAAGGGGTGTCAGAAGGGTATCATCCGCTCCAATAAAATGCCATAGGCATGACCTTATGGTAGAAAAAATAAAATGAATTTCCAAGTCCTGTAAGGACGACCTTACGGTATTATCCAAATAATACAAAAAGGCACCACCCTTTTCAGAGCAATGCCTTTTGTATTGGCTGTTATCAAAGTCCCTCCTTGAGAGGGATTTAGGAAGGCCTTTTAATATATCTTCAAATTCTCCGCTTCTATTTCCACAACGTCTCCTTTTTGTTTAAGAATAGCAACCCCGTTTTCTTTAGCAAAGTTTTCTAACTCAGGATAAAAAGAAAAGCTTGCAATACCAAGATAAATACTGTAGTTCTTAAAATCGGGATGTAGTATTCTAAAATTACCCACTTTTTTATCTATGAGTTTTCTTACATCATTTTCATGCGCTTTGTATTTACATTCTATCAAAGCTATACAATCACCATTATACATTACAATATCATATTCATCTTCTAAACGTTTAGTTTTGATATGAATATTTTTTGAAATACTGTCAAATTTAATGTTACCAAGTTTGGGATTATCATACAAAGAATTATAAAAGTATTCTTCAGTTGTCATCCCTATATTATCGGTAATCCCACCCAGATGAATACCCATTCTTTTCAATGTTTCATCTGTACTTTTCATTTGTGCAGTTGTTTCAGCCATTAGGGCTTCAGTCTTTGCTATCTGAGCATCTGTCTTTGCCATTTGCTCATCTGTTTTAGCTTGCGAAACAGCTAACCCTGCTACCAATTCTTTCAGTTCATTATCGGTCATCTTCTTTGCTTTCAAACAAATATACCCTTTATATAACCAATCCTCATTTAAAACAAAAAAAGCACACCCCTTTCCAAAGTACTGCGCTTGTATTACTCCCTCCTTCGGAGGGTTGGGGAGGCTATTTAAACCATTTAAAACAAAAAGGCACCACCCTTTTCAGAGCAATGCCTTTTGTATTGGCTGTTATCAAA
>JBAXVH010000046.1:0-8357 GCA_037129215.1 Bacteroidota bacterium
GAAAAATCCAATGAGTGGACAGCTTCTGTAAGAAGGGCTACGCGAAGCGAGAGGTGAGGTCTGAAAAGAAGCTATTTTGTTTTTTTATCTCGAAAGATACGGCAACAGCGCCATGAATCTAGCGCGCTTCACAGCCATAGCGAGCTTCTTTTGATATTCGGTGGAGACGCCAGTTTTCTTTTTGGAAAGAATGCGGGCGTGGGGGTTCACAAACTTTTTCAAAAGTTCCGTATCTTTGTAATCAATATGCTTGATTCCGTTTTGTTTGAAATAGCAAGTTTGTTTGTTTGTCATTATTTTTATTTCTAAAAGTATCTGCTCAGGATTACAATGTAAAAAATATTGCTGATTCTTTAAAGATAAAAGCAGATGTAGTTTTAAGATATGATGATAATGAATTTAAAATCGTATCTCGCAAAGAAGCGATTTTAAAACATAAATATGCAATTACAATTTTAAACGAAGATGGCAAGTATTATTCAGGCTACTTTAATGTTTATGGTAAGTTTAATAAACTGAATAAAGTAATTGCTAAATTATATGATTCAACTGGTAAACTATTAAAAACAGTTAAGAAAAAAGATATGCTGGATATGGCATATAATGATCAGGTAAGTCTTATTAGTGATGATAGAACTGTTAGATATGATTTTGCATGGAAAACCTATCCTTATACAATTGAAATTGAAGATGAAGAAGAATTGAGAGGGTTTTTTACATTACCAGAATGGACACCTGTTGAAAACGCATCATTTGCGGTTGAAAAAAGTTCATTAACCGTTTCTGTGCCTAAAGATTATGTTTTACATTATAAGTTATTACAAAATACTAAACCACCTGTTGAGCATATTTCTGACAACAATAAAACGTATGAATGGACCATTAATAATTATCTGGCAATTGAACATGAACCTTATAGTCCCGATAAAAGAAAGATAGTTCCTGGTGTACTACTGGCACCATCAGATTTTGAAATAGATGGGTATAAAGGGAATCTTGATTCTTGGAATAATTTCGGAAAATTCTTATGGCAATTATATAAGGGTAGAGATGTGTTGCCTGCTAATGTTAAATCAGACGTTCATAAACTTACAGATACAGTAGCTGATATAGATAGAAAAATAAATCTGTTATATGATTATTTACAACAAAACACACATTATATAAGCATTCAGATGGGTATAGGTGGGTGGCAACCTTTTGATGCAGGTTATGTAGCTAAAAATAAATACGGTGACTGTAAGGCATTATCAAATTATATGATTGCTTTACTAAAAGAGGCAGGGGTGTCGTCTAAACAAGTAATTATTAAAGCTGGGGCTGGACAAAATGGGCTTTCAAAAGATTTTCCTGCAAACTCATTTAATCATGCTGTTATGTTTGTTCCCAATGGAAAAGATACTACCTGGCTGGAATGTACCAGTCAATACGAAAGTCCTGGCTTTATGGGAAGCTTTACGGGTGATAGAGATGCTTTAATGTTGGATAGCTCTGGAGGATACATTGTTCATACTCCTGTATATAAAGCAAATGATAATACTCAAAAGAGAGTTATTAAAGCAAGTGTGACTGCTGATGGAACTTTGAATGCGGATATTAATACTGTGTTTAGTGGAGTTAGTCAACATAAGAAGTTTACAATGCTTCATTATGCTAATAAAGAACAAAAAGATAAAGAGCTGAATGCAGAACTCCACCTACCCACTTATCGTGTAGAAACTTCTGATTATAAAGAGCATAGAGGAAAAATACCTTTTATTGATGAGCACTTGAAAATTACTGCAGAAAATTATGCCAACATTACTGCTAAAAGAATGTTTGTTGTTCCAAATTTAATTGAAAGAGAAGAAAAGCTAGATACCAGTAAAAAGAGAAAGTTCGATATTGTGTTGCACAATTCATTTACTGATATTGATAGTATTGAAATTTCAATTCCTGTAGGTTAGGCTGTAGAGTCCTCTCCAAAAGATATTGATATTAAAAATAAGTTTGGTAGCTATTCTTACAAGGTTCAATTTGAAGGTAATACGATAAAACTATCAAGGAAATTAATGCTATATGCCGGAACATATCCTCCTGAAGCGTTTATTGAATTTGCTTCTTTTCATGATACAATGTTTAAAGCAGACAGAAGTAAAATTGTGTTTGTAAAAAAAGAAAACTAAAATAACTTCTTTTTAGGATTGTATATTTTTTCAGACTTCTCCATTAAACCAATACAATCATTCCATAACAACTTTCCTGGGTTGGAAGCTTTCTTAGCTATGGCTATAGTTTCCCTCAAAGAGTACCAGGCATGTTTAGAATTTCTTAGCAAAGAACCAAACATGACTACAGCAGTTGCAAACCGGTATGTTGGATCAATATTTTCAAACTTCTAGTAATTATTAATCACCGAGAACTTTTGAGTAACTTTAGATAAATTATTTTGAGTATCTAAATATCTCAGACTTACATCTGCTATCAATGAGTCGGTATTATTAGTAGTTGTATTTCTGGTAATTTCAAATATAGCCATCACGGTATGTCCACTGCCTATATCTCCACCTTCCAGATCGCTACCATGATCTTCTATTGCATCCTTTCTATTATCAAACCCTATTAGTCTATAATTCTTAACTAATGCTTTGTTGAAATTAATATCAACATATGCATCGTTTGCAACATTAAATATAGTTTTAGAGAACTCGGTAACCAATACTTTTTCAGCCTCTTTGATATCGTCAATATACGCAAAATTTCCATTGCCAGCTTTTGCAAGGGTTTCTAATTTACTATCTTTATAATCACCCATTCCAACCCCAATACAGGTAAGATATATGCCACTGTTTTTTTGAATTTCAACCAGTCTTTGAAGTTCTTCTTCAGATGTTTGTCCCACATTAAAATCTCCATCAGTAGCTAAAATAACCCTGTTGTTTCCTTTCCTTATAAAAGAAGCTTTAGCAGCAGCATAAGCCTTTCTGATAGCCCCTTCTCCTGGGGTTTCTCCATCTGCATACAATGAATCAATTACATTGTTTATACGTTGCTTATTGCTGCCACTCGTTGCAGGTAAAACAGTTCTTACATTACCGCCATAAACAACTATTGTTACTATATCTTTTTCTCTAAGATTTTCTACCAGTAATTTAAAAGCTGATTGTAATAAAGGAAGTCTGTTAGGTTTCTCCATCGATCCTGAAACATCTATTAAAAAAACAAGATTAGAAGGTGGAACACTATCCAGATTTAATTTAGGAGCATCAAGATTAATATATAGCAATTGACTATTATCGTTCCAGGGACAGTTGGTTATTTTGGTTCTACAGTTAAACCCTTTGGCAGGAACAACATAATCTTTGCTTTTAAAGTCGAAATAATTCAGCATTTCCTCAATTCTAACAGCATCATAAGGCACCTGAATGCCATTATGTATATATCGTCTGATATTACTGTACGAAGCCCTATCTATATTCAGTGAAAAACCAGTTTCAGGGCTTTTAGAGGATTCAACTATATCGTTTTCTATTAGTTTAGTATAGGTCTCTTGAGAGCCCAAAGCAGTTACTATCTTTTCGTAACCATCCCAGTTTTTAGTATGTGAGCTAAGTTTTATGGAAGACTTCTTTTCAGTGCTTTTGTATAATCTCATTTTAAGCACCTGATACTGGGTAGCATCTACTAATTGCTTTAAAGTATCATAACCAGACATGATTAACGATATAGTATCGAAACGCTTATTTAAGGGTATCCCAAACACACCTTCTCCGCCACTTGAAAATGGATAGTTACCTTTTGATTGAAGATGTATCATCACAAAGGAAAATTTATTTCCCTTTTCATCCAGTACTTCTCCTCTAAGATAATATTGTGCAAATAATGCAGGTGTGAGAAGAACACAGATTATAGTGAATAGTAGATGCCCGATACTTTTACGTAGATAATTAGGTAACTCTATCATATAGAATAATAAAGACTACTATGAGGGCGTATGCAGTTGATAAATTTCTTTAAGATTTCTACCATATCCATCATAGTCCAGACCATATCCTAATACAAATTTATTAGGGATATTAAAGCAGCAATAGTCTATAGGAACTTGATGCTGGATTGCATCTGGTTTATATAATAATACAGCAACTTTTAAACTCGCAGGTTGTTGATTGTATAATTGTGGAAGAAATGCATGAAGCGTATTTCCGGTGTCAATAATGTCTTCAATAACAACAATGTCCCTTCCCTGAATATTTGCATCAAGACCAATACTCGTTATTACATGGCCAGTTGATTGAGTGCCTTTGTAAGAAGCAAGTTTTATAAAACAAACTTCAACATCAATGGTCAACTCTTTAAATAAATCTGCCGTGAAAATAAATGCACCATTTAATACAGAAATAAACAATGGCTTTTTATCTTTATAATCACGATTAATTTCTGCTGCAACTTCTTTTATTTTATGTCTGATTGTTTCTTCAGATATAAATGGTACAAACTCTTTATCAAATAGCTTTATTACGTCTTGCATAATGAATTAGTTAGATGTTGCTTTATTTATTGATGAAGCAATATTAGCAGTTTTATTTGAATTGGTTGCCCCTACCCGTAACAATATTTTTTGACCGCTTTTAGGCTGAGTAGTTTTAGTGAAATTGTTGTATTCAAGCAAGCTTTTCATCGTCACTCCTTCTTTCTGGCATATATCATACAAAGTTTCCTCTGAAGTTGCTAAGTGAAAATCCGTTGCCCCCTTTTTTAACTTTCTTTCCAGAAATACAAGATGATCAGTAGTAAGGATATCAACTTCTTCAAGATCATTAAAGTCAAGCAGTTTATCAAACGATATATTGTATTTTGTAGCAATAGATAGTAATGATGTTCCAGCGGATGCAAAAATTACTTTAGAATGATTTATTGTAAAAATGGAATCAGGATAAATTGATTTCTTCTTTTCTACCATAGCGGGCTTAATGGTAGAATCTTTTTTAAGTTCTTTTTGTACAATTATTTCTTCGGTGGAATCTACTTCTTGTTCATTGTTATTTACTTTCGTAACAACTGCTTTAGGAGCAGTAACAGTATCTTTACTTATTTCCTTAAGGTAAGCAGGATTATTATCCAATGAAAGTGCTGAAGTGTCTGAAACGCTTTCATGTTTCATCTTCATGGCAACTAATGACAGTTGATTAAGATTGTAATCATTAATAATTTTAATCAGTAAAAGTGGATAGTTTGTTTCTGTAGCATAACCACACTTTTTTAGTCCTCTTGCCCAGCCTTCATAATCCAATGGATCCAATTGAAACAAGGAAGTGTAATAAGGTCTGTTTTTTAGGAAATCAGAATGGTCTTTATAAGAGTCTGCAGCTGTTTTATATACCCTGAAACATTCTCCTTTACTATCATCATCATGATATACTTTATCTCCTGTCCATTCTGATTTGCATTTTATACCAAAATGATTATTCGATTTTGCAGCTAAATCACTTTCTCCATACAAAGATTCCAGCATGCCCTGTGCAATAGTAATAGATGCCGGTACTCCAGTTCGGATCATTTCATTTATTGCAATATCTTTATAGGCGTTCATGTAATTAGTCCCTTTTTCTGTAGGCTGCGCAAAGGCACAAACCGTAATCAGAATTGAACTAAGTAACATACATATCTTAATCTTCATAATTATTCTTTTTTATCATCATCAACCCATCTCTTATCGGTACAATCAGTTGATGAGTTCTGTGGTCATTATTCACGTGCCGGTTAAAACTATCTATTGCTTTAGTATTCTTATCTTTTGTTCCCGTTTCAACCACTTTTCCGTGAAACAAAACATTGTCAGCAATAATTATGCCACCTTCTTTCAATCTGGGAAGCACAAGTTCATAATATTCAATGTAACTAACTTTATCAGCATCTATAAAAACCAGGTCCCATTCGTAATCCAGAATCGGGATTATTTCCTTGGCATTTCCAGGGTGCAAATGTATCTGGTTATTTTTAGGTGAAAAGCTAAAATTTAACTTAGCATTGCTCACATCCGCTTCTCTTAATTCTATACTATGTAATTCTCCACCTTTTTTTAGTCCTTCAGCCATACAGAGTGTGCTAAACCCTGTAAAAGTTCCTATCTCCAGTATATATTCCGGAGCCAGCATTTTACTGATAAATGCAAGATATTGCCCCTGCAAAATACTGCTCATCAGGTGGGCATGTGGGTGCATTTCTGTAGTTATTTCATGAATTCTTGCAGCTTCTTCAGGCAATTTCAAGCTAAATTCACTGGAATATTGCTCTAATTCCGGATTTGTTAGTATCATTTTTGTTAAATAATTGGCGGTTATAAATCAGCAAACTACTACTATTTCAGGTTACAGGGGAGTTTATCTCCCTTTGTATAACGAAAAATAGCCTCTTTTTGATATATCACTTAAGCGTAATCTGACCTCCTTTTGTTTTTAAAGTTATTCGTAATCTGTTTTTACCTACATTTGCCGTCCAAAAATTTTATTTTTAATGAAAACAGTTACAATTGAAGGACAATTGAGGACCGAAGTTGGCAAAAAAGCCACCCGTCAACTACGCTCTCAAGAAATGGTGCCAGGTGTAATCTACGGGGGTGCTAAAGAAATAGCTTTCGCAACTCCAGCAAAGGCTTTAAAGTCGTTGGTTTACACATCGGAATTTTTATTAGCAGAAGTTAATGTAAGTGGAACTACTTACAGATGCATTCTGAAAGACTTACAATTTGATAAAGTAAGCGACGAATTGATCCACTTAGATCTATTAGAACTTGTAGATGATAAGAAAGTTATCGCAACTTTACCTATCAAATACACAGGTACTGCTATAGGGGTTAAAGAAGGGGGTAAATTAGTTTTAAAGATCAAATCTTTAAAAGTAAAAACCTTACCTAAAGATCTGAAAGAGTTTATCGAAGTTGATTTAACCAACTTAAAGTTAAACGAAAATATCAGAGTTCAAGACGTGAAAGAAGAGTTCATGGAAATCCTTAACTCTCCAAGAATTCCTTTGGCTTCAGTTGTTATGACAAGACAATTGAAACAAGAAGAGTCTGCAGAAGCTAAGAAGAAATAAGAAACTACTTATTTTAAATAAAAACAGGCTGTCAGTTATCTGGCAGCCTGTTTTACGTTATAGCCAATCCCTATTTAATTAAAAATCTCAACAACCTAATGTATTTAATTATTCCTTAAGCGTTTTGCAAGAATGCATCTTCAAGATCCCGATTTTTTTAAAATTATAACTTATAATCGCCCCATTCATTATACATTATTGTATTAGCTAATTAGTATTACATTTGCCGCCTCAATAAAAACAGGTTATGAATAAAGGTCCCATTTCTCAGTTTGTAGAAAAGCATTATCGCCATTTTAATTCTGCTGCATTAGTAGATGCTGCAAAAGGATATGAAACCCATTTGCTGGAAGGCGGAAAAATGATGGTTACCCTTGCAGGTGCCATGAGTACAGCTGAATTAGGAATTTCTTTTGCCGAAATGATTCGTCAGGGGAAAGTAGATATTATTAGTTGTACAGGTGCTAATCTGGAAGAAGATGTAATGAATCTGGTAGCACACTCTCACTATAAAAGAGTACCCAATTACCGCGATCTTACACCACAGGAAGAGTGGGATTTATTAGAAAATCACTACAATCGAGTTACTGATACCTGTATTCCGGAAGAAGAAGCTTTCCGTCGTTTACAAAAACATTTAGTAAAACAGTGGATGGATGCAGAAGCTAAAGGAGAAAGATATTTCCCACACGAATTTTTATATAAAACGGTATTAAGTGGCGAGCTGGAGCAATACTATGAGATTGACCCTAAGGATAGCTGGATAGTAGCTGCTGCAGAAAAAAATATTCCTATTGTAGTACCAGGTTGGGAAGATAGTACCACCGGAAACATATTTGCCAGCTACGTAATTAAGAACGAACTGAAAGCAAGCACTGTAAAAAGTGGTATTGAATATATGGTATACCTTACCGAATGGTACAGAGCAAACAGTGGTGGTAAAGGCGTAGGCTTCTTTCAGATTGGGGGTGGTATTGCAGGAGATTTCCCTATCTGCGTTGTTCCTATGATGTATCAGGATCTGGAGTGGCACGATGTTCCATTCTGGAGTTATTTTTGTCAGATAAGCGATAGTACTACTTCTTATGGTAGCTATAGTGGTGCTGTTCCTAACGAAAAAATTACCTGGGGTAAACTGGACATTCATACTCCAAAGTTCATTGTAGAGAGTGATGCAACTATAGTGGCTCCTCTGATTTTCGCCTGGGTTCTTGGCTGGTAAGCGGTATTTTAAAGTATGTTTTAAAAATCAATTGATAACATGATAATTATCAGTTCTCATA
>JBAXVH010000047.1:0-8301 GCA_037129215.1 Bacteroidota bacterium
GTTATTATATAGGTATAGAAAGAGGTTGTGATGTAGATAAACCAAGAAACCTTGCTAAGAGTGTAACGGTGGAATAATTTAATTAGCTAATGTGCTAATTAGCTGATTTGCTAATGAATACAATTCGTTAATCCACAAATTCGCTAATCCGCTAATTAATTAATATGACTAAAGAAGTTGCAGTTGATTTTTCAAAGTATTCCGATGGGTTAGTTCCTGCTATTGTTCAGGACAGTAAAACCAAGGTAGTACTAATGCTGGGATTTATGAATGCGGAAGCATTGAAAGTTACCCTACATACAAAAAAGGTGACCTTTTATAGCAGAAGCAGAAAAAGAATCTGGACAAAAGGAGAAGTTAGCGGTCATAATTTAATACTGGATTCAATAATACCGGATTGTGATAATGATACTTTATTAATAAAGGCAACTCCTACAGGACCAGTTTGTCATACGGGTAGTGATACTTGCTGGAATGAAATAAATATTAGTGAAGGGGAACAGGAAGCAGAATTCCTGCAATATCTGGAAACTATTATAGAAAAGAAAAAGGCTGCCGATCCTAAACATTCCTATACAGCATCTTTGTTTCAGAGAGGAATTAATAAAATTGCTCAAAAGGTGGGTGAAGAAGCAGTAGAGCTGGTAATAGAAGCAAAAGATAATGATCCGCAATTGTTTTTAAATGAGGCAGCCGATCTGTTATTCCATTATTTAATTTTACTTAACGCAAAAGGATTTAATTTGCAACAGGTAAAAGACATTTTAAAGAAAAGACATTCAAAGTAATTAAACAATACAAACAGAAAGATTAAATGAATAAGTTTTTAATAGTACTGGCTTTTTTAGCTTCCTCAATTACAGTAAACGCACAAGAAAAAGGCTACCTCGTAACCGGGAAAATAAAAGGACTAAAAGATAGCACCATGGTATTCCTGATGGATGCACAAGGTGCTACTATAGCGCAGGATTACAGTTTTGGTGGCGGATTTAAGTTTGTAGGACATACCGACGAACCAAGCTTTTTTCAGATAGGTTTTATAGGCCTCGATAACAAGTTTGTAGAAGTATTTATGCAGAACGATAAAGTATCTGTGGAAGGAGATATTAACCACCTTTACGAAGCTTCTGTTACGGGTACTTTATTGCAACAGGACTTTGCAAGTTATACAGCTATTTTCAATCCTCTAAAAGAGAAATTGAATAATACTTATGGCAAAATAAATGCAGAAAAGGATAATAAGAAAAAGGACTCTCTGGTAAACATTTTTACTGCAACCAAGAATAAAGTAATTGAACAATCCAGAAACTTTTTCAGTTCAAAACCAGGATCACCAGTAAGTACTTTTTTATTGTATGTAGTACATCCAATATTTGGAGAAACAAATGATCTGGAAGCAATATATCAAACTTTAAAGCCTTCCGCTAAACAATGCCTTTATGCTAAACTGATAGAACAGAAAATAGCAGAATCCAATATAGGTGCTGTAGGTACAAAAGCTATTGACTTTGTTCAGAACGATACAGCCAATCATCCTGTTTCTTTATTCTCTTTTAAAGGGAAATATGTATTGGTAGATTTCTGGGCAAGCTGGTGCCGTCCATGCAGAATGGAGAATCCAAATGTACTGGCTGCATACAACGCTTATAAAGATAAAAACTTTACAGTGCTGGGCGTTTCTTTAGATCAGCAAAAAGAAAACTGGATTAAAGCTATTAAAGATGACAGACTACCATGGATGCAGATTTCCGACCTTAAAGGATGGGGTAATGCTGCTTCTCAGATGTATAAAATCAGTAGCATTCCTTCTAATATGCTGATAGATCCAAACGGTAACATTGTTGGCAAGAATTTACGAGGAGAGGAATTAATGATGAAATTGAAAGAGATACTGAAATAAATTCACTTTCCATATAATATTACATAAAAGACTGCACTTACTTTTGCAGTCTTTTATGTTTATAGGAGATTCTAAATTTAAAAATTAAACAACACATATATGAGCACATTTATCGAAAAATTAGGCATTAGATATGCCACTAAGAAAATGACTGGTGAAAAAATTTCATCCGAAGAATTAAACACCATTTTAGAAGCCATCAGATTAACGCCTACTTCTCTTGGTTTACAACCATTAAAAGTATTGGTACTGGAATCAGAAGAAGCAAAAGCAAGTATCAAAGCAGCATGTTATGGTCAGTCTCAGATTACCGACGGTTCTCAGGTTCTTGTATTTGCTGTATACACAGAAGGTTTTGAAGCATTAACCGAAAAGTATATTCAGAATATTGCAGCTACTCGTTCGGTTCCTGTAGAGTCTTTAAACGATTTCAAACAAATGATCTTAGGTCATTTAAAGAATCTTTCTATTGATGACACTATTGCATGGGCTAAAAAACAAGCCTACATCGCTTTAGGTTTTGGTTTAGTTGCAGCAGCAGAAGTTGGAGTAGACAGTACCCCAATGGAAGGATTTAATCCTGCAGCAGTTGATGAAATCTTAGGCTTAAAAGCTAAAGGTTTAGCATCTACTGTTATCCTTACTTTAGGTAAAAAAGATGCAGCAAACGATTATCTGGCTCACGCTAAAAAGGTAAGAAGAACATCTGCTGATTTCTTCGAGTTTATTTAAGAATTAAATAATTATTCAAGAGCCTCCTTACTGTATAGTTAGGAGGCTTTTTTATTTCGTATACAGTTAGTTCAACGACAATTATTAATATTGTAGCTAAATGTAAACTGTATGCTTTGCCGTAAAAATTTCTTTATACTGTCTTTTAGTGTTATACTCTTAGTAGCAATGATGTCTTTTATTAAACCTGATAAAAAAAAGAAAATTATCTTCTTTGGCGATTCAATAACCCAGATGGGTATCAAACCTAATGGCTATATTACCCAGATGGATAGCATGATAAAAAAAGAAGGTATAGATAATTATCAATTAGAAGGAGCAGGCATTGGAGGAAATAAAGTATATGATTTATACCTAAGAATGGATGCTGATGTATTGGCTAAAAACCCCGACATTGTGTTTATTTATGTAGGTATAAACGATATATGGCATAAGGTAACGCATGGCACAGGTACCGATTCAGATAAATTTGAGGTATTCTACAATGCAATTATTAAGAAACTGACCGATAGAAATATCAAAGTAATTCTTTGTACTCCTACCGTTATTGGCGAAAGAAACGATTACAGCAATCAGCAGGATGGAGAACTGAATATGTATGGTAATATTATAAGAAATATTGCTCAAAAACAATCTATCCCAGTTTGTGATCTTAGAACTGCATTTGTAAAGTACTTGCAGGAGAACAACCCAACCAATCAGGAGAAAGGAATATTAACGGTTGATAAAGTACATCTGAATGATAAAGGAAACGTGATAGTTGCTCAGCAAATGTGGAAAGTAATTAAGGAAATCAAATAATCCAGCAAGGTGTTATTTAATCTTTTGGTCAATTATAGAATACAGAAGGCATAAAAAAAGGCTGCCTCAAATAATGAGACAGCCTTATAAATAATTTTTTTATTATTAGAAGTTATATCCTAATCCAAGACGTAATGAAGGGAAAATTCCATTTCCTTTTAATCCTGAAATAGTTGAGTTATCTCCTGAATAACTAAATGATTGATAACCAAAACCACCATTTAAGTCTAAAGCAAAACCACTTTCCCAAATCCACTGTTTTCCAAAAACAGCTTTAATCCCAAAATTGGTTGCGCTAATAGAAGAATTGTAGCTGTCTGTTACTTTACCAGAAGAGTAAAATAAACCTGGAGAAAGATAGAACCCCTTAACAGCTTCACCTGAAGAATAATACTTATAATTTGCTCCCAAACCAATTGTTGAGTACTTAAAATCACCTACAGTAAATCCACCATATTGTGGAACAATTTCAAAAGAACTGTTTTCATTCAACCCTCTTTCATAAGTAAGGTCTACAATACCAAATAATAAACCTAATGGGTTTACTTTAACTACATTTTTGCCATTTTGTGCATTTACATTTAAAGCAGCAACTAAAATGCAAAGGGCTAATACAATTTTCTTCATGTTTTTTTAAATTTAAATTGTTTAATTAATACCACAATGATAATAGAATATTTTAAAGTATGCAAATGAAATTATCGTCTTGTTTATACTTTCTGTTTAAATGTTTATTAATACACAGTCAAAATAATTTATCAATACAGTTGAATCTCAAAACAGGTTTATGTTATTAATATGAACCTAATCTCAGATATATTACTTCAATTATTAAGCACAGGCTAAACATTTTATCATAACCTGAGATACTGTTCATTATTATTTTTTTAAATATTTATGGCTATTTTGATTACTAATTCGTTTTCATAAATTTTTAATTATAAAACTTTCATCAGTAGCGCTCCTTTCCCTACTTTTACCGCAATCCCAAAATAACAGAAATCATGAACAAAATAGCCGTAGCAAAAGGCGATGGAATAGGTCCGGAAATAATGGACGCAGTATTAACAATTTTCAATGCAGCTAAAGTACCCCTCGAGTACGATTTTGTAGAAATGGGCAAATGGGTGTTCGATAAAGGTTTCAACAATGGTATGACCACTCAGGCTCAGGAAACCATCGAAAACCTCGGTATTCTTTTTAAAGGCCCAATGGAAACCCCTAAAGGAAAAGGCGTAAAAAGTATCAACGTTACCGCTCGTAAAACCTGGAATACTTACGCTAATAAAAGAACCTTCCAGACCCTTCATGGTGTGGACACGGTTTTTAGTAAAGCAGGCATTC
Organism: Bacteroidota bacterium; assembly: GCA_037129215.1. Taxonomy (GTDB): domain Bacteria; phylum Bacteroidota; class Bacteroidia; order Chitinophagales; family Chitinophagaceae; genus CANFLJ01. The sequence continues at coordinate 4,778 of JBAXVH010000047.1, forward strand.
CTATCGACGTTACAATTGTTCGTGAAAATATTGAAGATACCTATGGCGGTATCGAACACATGCTTACTCATGATGTTGCCCTAAGCCGTCGTTTCATTACCCGTCCTGGTAGTGCACAGGTTATTCGCTATGCTTTCGAGATGGCTAAAAAGAAAGGCACCAAGCGTATTACCTGCGGTCATAAAGCCAATATCATGAAAATTACCGATGGCTTGTTTCTCGAAGTATTCTACGAAATAGCTAAGGAATATCCTGAACTGAAGGCAGATGATGTAATTGTAGATGATTTATGCATGAAGCTGGTTACACGTCCAGATCTGTTCGATGTGGTAGTACTAACCAACCTTCAGGGAGATATCGTTTCCGATCTTTGTGCTGGTCTTATTGGTGGATTGGGCTTTGCTCCAAGTGCCAACGTTGGTGATCATATTTCTATCTTCGAAGCCGTTCATGGTACGGCTCCGGATATTGCAGGTAAAAACCTTGCCAATCCTACCGCACTTTTATTAAGTGGTATAGGCATGTTGCAACACCTCGGTTTAATGGAAGCTGCCAGCAATATAGAAAACGCTTTATTATATACCTTAGAAAGTGGGGTTCATACCGGCGACTTTGGCGATAAATCAATACCAAGTCTTAGTACTACAGAGTTTGCACAAGCTATCATCAACAACTTTGGCAAGAAACCACAACACAATCCAAGAATAGATATTACCGACTTCGAAACTTCCTGCACCGTTGTTAGTCTCGACAATAATGCCATGATGGAAAGTCATGACTCTATTGTAGAAAAAATTGTTGGGGTAGATATGTTTATCGAAAGCAATGTTCAGCCAGATCAGTTGGCAAAGAAATGTCTTCGTCATGCAGGGGTTAAATTTAAACTGGTAAACATCAGCAACCGTGGTACACAGGTTTGGCCTACCGGTAGCAAGTTTACCAATCTGGTAAATCAATATAATGCCCGTTTCGAAAGCATAGATGGCGAGCCATTAAACCAGCAGGATATAATTGGTTTGTATGTAAGTCTGAGTGGAGATTTTAAAATCTGTAGCTTGGAAATACTAAATATGTGGGGCGATAAACCATCTTATAGCTTAGCACAAGGACAATAATCAATTTGCTAATGTGATAATTTGCTGATGTGAAAATGTAATACAAATACAAGTAACGGAATTAATGGAGCGATAAAAATTCGGTTCATAAACCTAATCTGTTATCAGTATTTGTATTTCATTTTCAAATTAGTTTTATTGTACAATATTTGGTTTCTTTCCCAACAATTAAACCATTAAACAGTTAAACAATCAGCTATAAACCTCATTAGAATCACTCGGTTTTTTATGTTTTAAGAAAACATTACTGTTCACTTAAATATTTTATATTAATTTCACGCCTCAATTATAAAGCACAACCAAGATTATGGCAGAAGTAATTTTAATGCCTCGCTTAAGCGATACAATGACCGAAGGAGTAATAGCAGCATGGCATAAAAAGGTAGGAGATACTGTAAAAAAAGGCGATGTACTGGCTGAAATTGAAACAGACAAAGCCACCATGGAGTTAGAAAGTTATCAAAATGGAATACTACTTCATACCGGTACCGGCAATGGCGGAAAACTTCAGGTAAACGATTTACTTTGTATTATAGGACAGGCAGATGAAGATATCAGCGCATTACTCAGTGGAGGTGCAGCTGCTCCTGCAGTTCAAACCCCTGCCCCTGTGGTAGCGGAAGCGGCTCCTGCTCCTGTAGCAGCTGCCACAACTACTTTAGATCTTTCTACAATGGAAGAAGTAGTGCTTATGCCTCGTTTAAGCGATACCATGACGGAAGGGGTGATTGCTTCCTGGCAGAAAAATATTGGCGATACAGTTAAGAAAGGTGACGTGCTGGCAGATATCGAAACCGATAAAGCTACCATGGAACTCGAAAGCTATAAAGATGGTATCTTATTATATCAGGGTGCAGGTGCTGGAAATAAAATTCAGGTAAACGACCTTCTTTGTATCATTGGACCAGCAGGTATGAATATCGATGCTATTCTTGCCGCAGCTAAAGGTGGTGCTCCTGTAGCTTCTGCACCTGTTGCTGCTCCTGCTGCAGTGCAAGCTGCTACACCTGTTGTTGCTGCTCCTGCCGCTATAGAAGCTGCAGTTGTGAACGAAGGAAGAATACTGGCCTCTCCTCTTGCTAAGAAATTGGCAGCAGATAAAGGCATCGATCTAAAATATGTAAAAGGTAGTGGCGACAATGGTAGAATTACCAAAGCCGATATAGATAATTATACGCCTTCCGCTGTAGCACCGGTTGCTGCAGAAGCCGCTCCTGCTAAGTCCGCTACTCCAGCTGTAGCAGTTGCTGCTGGTGTAGAATCTTACGAGGAAGTACCTGTTTCTCAAATGCGTAAAGTAATTGCACGCCGTTTAAGCGAGAGCTTATTTACAGCGCCTCATTTCTATCTTACCATGAGCATCAATATGGATGCAGCAGTTGCAGCAAGAACGAAACTGAACGAAAATGCTAAAGTAAAAATCAGCTTCAACGATATGGTGCTGAAAGCTACTTCTCTTGCATTAAAACAAAATCCTAAAGTAAACAGTAGCTGGTTGGGCGATAAAATCCGTTACAATCACCACGTAAATATTGGAGTTGCAGTTGCCGTTGAAGATGGTTTACTGGTGCCGGTAGTTCGTTTTGCCGATACATTAAGTTTAAGCCAGATAGGTGCGCAGGTAAAAGACTTCGCACAGAAGGCTAAAGATAAAAAGCTTCAACCTTCCGATTGGGAAGGAAGTACATTCACTATCTCCAATCTGGGTATGTTTGGTATCGACGAGTTTACTGCCATCATCAATCCTCCCGATGCTTGTATTTTAGCCGTGGGCGGTATCTCTCAGGAGCCGGTAGTAAAGAATGGTGCAGTAGTTCCAGGCAATGTGATGAAGGTAACCTTAAGTTGCGATCATAGAGTAGTAGACGGCGCTACAGGTGCTGCCTTCTTACAAACATTGAAATCGTACTTAGAAGAGCCATTAAGAATGCTGCTTTAAGGAGAAAGGAGTTAGGAGTCAGGAGAATACAACAAGTAAAATCATGTATTTGTATCTCGTTAAACGTATTAAACGATTCACGATGTATTCTCACGATTCACAATGTATTCCTCACGTCTCACGATGTATTCTCACGACTCACGATGTATCAAAAATATTTTACAGATTTTCTTTGGCGCAGACGTTAATTCTCTTACATTTGCGCCTCGTTTGAGATAAAACTCAAAGGGCCTATAGCTCAGTTGGTTAGAGCACCTGACTCATAATCAGGGGGTCACAGGATCATGCCCTGTTGGGCCCACGAAAAGAAAAAGGTTTCAGATACACTTCTGAAACCTTTTTTTATAACCATACATAACGCTTTCCAATCATTGTATTCAACGTCAACCATTACGCATTCAGCGTTCTGCCGCATTTGTATTCTTTTTACTTTTTGTTTTTTACTTTTTACTTTATTTTGGGCGTTCCGC
>JBAXVH010000048.1:0-8203 GCA_037129215.1 Bacteroidota bacterium
GAGCATCATTCTAATAACAGCAGATCGTCTACTTGTTTAATGACCTGCTATTTAGAATATGTAAAAAGAGGGAAGCTCGAAATATTAACCGGAACCTATACAAGTATTAATACGGATTCTAAAAATAATAATAATTGTGGCGAAGGGACAGTTTACCTGGAGAAAGTAGAAGAAAGTGATTTTGATGAAGAAAGCTTTTTGTCTAAAAAGAATCATCAACATACTTCAAAACCAAATTCTACGGCTAAAGATACAAAGAAACCGGCTCCTAATACCACTGCATCTGCCCATAAAGGTCCAAAGAGTATAGCAAAGAACAATAATGCGCAAACAAAAGGTACTGTTGATAATAAAACAAAACCGGCAAATAATGCTACTAAAAATGCTACTGCTAAGGTAAATACACCACATAAGAATAGTGCTGCAAACACTACAGGAGCTATTGCTAAGAATTCCAATGAAACAAAAGCAAGAATTGACTCTGCTGTACTGGCTATTAAATCGGGAAAAATAAAACCGGGTGCCGAAAAGTTTGTTTTGAAGAATAAGATTGATAATGAGATGGATACATTCTATAAGTTCCAAATAGATACCACCATTTATGTATACGATTCTCCTAATAATAAAAGAAGTAAACGGAATAATGGGGATAGTACTTCCAATAGTCCAATTACTTCATTAGAAGAATTTCAAAAACACGCAATTGCTGAGAATCAATTGCCTAAACCATTGGCAGAAAGAGAAAATAAACTTATAAATACCATTGTTATTGAAGAAAAAGAGGCGAAAATTGATTTTTACGACAATGGAGAGATAGATAATGACACTATTTCTGTATACGACAATAATAAACTGATTGTAAACAGCGGCCGTTTAAGTAATGCCCCTATTACTTTAAACCTTAAATTTTCTGATGAAATGCCGGTGCATGAAATTATTACTGTTGCTGAAAATTTAGGGGATATTCCTCCTAATACTGCCCTGATGGTAATTACCTGCGGTAAGAAAAGATACGAAGTGTTTATTACTTCGGATGAACAAAGGAATGCAAAAGTAATTTTAAAGTACAAAAATTTCGTTAAACCTAAATAATCAAAATGTATTGATAATCAATGCATTTATAATTATCCATTTAATTATTTTACCTACTTACGCACTACTTATTCACAAGTGGTGAAAGCATATCGTACAATACCTTTATTTCCTGTATGTTCGCAGACCCAAAAATATAATAGCGTGCGATTAAAATCATTGGAAATTAAAGGGTTCAAAAGCTTTGCCGACAAGACAATTGTTAGCTTCGACGAAGGTATAACCGGTATTATTGGCCCTAATGGTTGTGGAAAAAGTAACATCATCGATAGTATCCGTTGGGTAATTGGTGAGCAAAAGATTTCTTCTCTAAGAAGTGAAAACCTGGAGGCATTGGTATTTAATGGTTCTAAAACCAGAAGTGCAAGTGGTTTAGCAGAGGTTAGTCTGACTTTCGAGAATACTAAAAACTTATTACCTACCGAGTTTAGTACGGTTACGGTTACCCGTAAATTCTATAAAAACGGTGATAGTGAATATCGTTTAAACGATGTTCAGTGCAGAATGAAAGATATTCATAACCTGTTTATGGATACCGGTGTAAGTACCGACAGTTATGCCATTATAGAACTTGGAATGGTAGATGATATCATAAAAGATAAGGAAAATAGCCGTCGTAGAATGCTGGAACAAGCTGCGGGTATTACCATCTATAAAACCAGAAAGAAGGAAGCTAAAAATAAACTGGATGCTACCGAACAGGATTTAGCACGTATTGAAGATTTATTATTTGAAATAAATAACCAGTTAAAATCCCTTGAGAATCAGGCTAAAAAGGCTGAAAAGTATTACGAGCTTAAAAAGGAATACAAAGAGATAGCTGTAGAATTAGCGAAAGCTGCTTTACAGGGTTTTCACCTGAATTATACTTCGTTGAACGAACAATTTGAACTGGAAACCAATAACAGAGTTCAGATTGAAGCAGAAGTAGCTACTGGTGAAGCAGAAGTAGAAAAAGAAAAAGTTGCCTTAATAGATAAGGAAAGAATTTTACAATCGAAGACTACCGAGTTTAATAGTTTATTACAAAATCTGTCTCAGGCAGAGAATGAAAAAAGACTTGGTCAGCAGAGCCTGCAATTTTTAAAAGAGAAAGAAACTTCTATTACGGAGTTTTTGTCTAAGGCCGATGGTCAGGTAAAAAGTACAGAAGATTCTATTAATTATACCAATATTCAGATTGTAGAAGAAGAAGCAAAACTGAAAGAAATACATGCCGAAGTAGAGCAGGTAAAGGTAAATGCTGATTCTAAAAAGATAGTTGCCGACGAAAAGAGAAAGGCCGTAGATACTTTACGTACCGATTATTTTCAGATTCAACGCAAACAATTTGATTCTGAGAAAAAAGTAGCCGTTTCGGATACTTCTATACAGAATTTAATCAGAACACAGACGCAGTTAACAGAGGAAAGAGACAATAGAATTGCTCAACTTGCTGGATTAGAAAAAGAACTTACCGAAAAAGAGGAAGGACTGAATGCTAAGAAAGCAGAATTGGTTAGTCTGCAGGAACATCACCAAAAAACAAAAGATCAGATACTGAGTTCTCAATCCGAACTGGAAGCTTTACGCAATAAAATGGGTGAAGAAGGACGTAAACTGGATGCTAAAAAGAATGAATATGCTTTGTTGAAAAGCCTTATCGATTCTATGGAAGGGTATCCTGACAGTGTGAAGTTCTTACATAAAAATCCAAACTGGAATCATTCTGCTCCAATATTGTCCGATATCATCTATGTACAAAAAGAGTACAGAGCTGCGATAGAAAATGTGTTGGATCAATACCTTAACTATTATGTAGTAAACGATTTATCGGAAGGGTTACAAGCGGTGAAGTTGTTGGATGACAATAAAAAAGGGAAGGCAAACTTCTTTTTACTGGATAAACTAACCGAAGTTTCTACCGATATTCCACAGCCTGCAAACACTATAAAGGCGCTTGATGTAATAGAAGTGGACGATAAATACAAGCATATTGCTGCTTATTTATTAAATAATGTATTTATTGCTGAGAATGATGAGGTGATACATCAGTCATCTTCTAATGCAGTAATTCTGGATAAAAGCGGTAAGTATGTAAAGGGAAAATATACCCTTACTGGTGGTAGTGTTGGTTTGTTTGAAGGAAATAAAATTGGTAGAACCAAGAATTTAGAAAAGCTGAACGATGAAGTTATCCTGCTGGATGCGGTTGTAAAATCGATAAAAGCGGAAATTCAAATGAAGCACGAAGAGGTAGTAGGCTTTAATCAGCAATTGAAAGAGAATGTAATTAAGCAAACAGAGAACGAAATTTCTCAATTAACCAATCAATTGTTTGCTTGCAAGAATAAAATAGAGCATTTACAACAAGCTCAACAAAGTGGTTTAAACAGACTACAGGAAATTGAAACCCGTTTAAATGCTGATCAGGAAGCTACAGCCGGTTCAAGAGAAGAGTTGAAAGAACTGAATGAACAATTTGTAGCGGTTGCAAACAACTTAAAGAGTGTAGAAGAAGATTATAAACAGGCAGAACTGGAATATAATCAGTTTTATGCAAGTTTTAATGAACAAAACCTAACACTAACCCGTCAGCAAAGTAAGATTAGCGGTTTAAAACAAGAATTAAACTTTAAGAGCAATCAGTTAGTGGAATTACACAAACAGATTGAATTAAATACAGCACAACTATCGGAAGTTGCAAGCAATCTTGTTGAAAAACAAGGATCTCTGGAGCAATTAGGTAAGACTGTTGTTGATTTGTTACACACTAAAGAAACGGAAGAACTTGCTGTAAATCAATTAGATACAGAATATCACGTTTACCGTAATGCTTTACAGGAAAAAGAAACGGTATTGAGAGGCAAACAAAAGACTAAAGAACTTTGTGAGCACTTATTAACAGAGATTAAGGATAAACTGAACGATCTTAAATTACAACTTGCCAGTATTAAAGAAAGATTGCAGATTGAGTTTAAGGTAGATATTGAAGAAGTATTGAAAGATGAGCGTACTTCGGAAATGACCGTTGAAGAGTTACAGACTATCAGCGATAAGATGAAGAAAAGAATGGAGAATCTGGGAGAAGTAAACCCTACTGCCATTGAAGCTTATCAGGAAATGAAGAAACGTTATGAGTTCATATTAGAACAAAAGAACGATCTTGTTGAGGCAAAAGATAGCTTACTACAAACTATTCAGGAAGTAGAAGCAAAAGCAAATCAGCAGTTTCTGGATACCTTTAATAAAGTAAGAGAGAACTTCCAGAAAGTATTTAAAGCACTATTTACGGAAGAAGATACAGCTGATATGGTGTTGGTAAATCCAGAGAACCTTGCCGATACGGGTATTGATATAGTTGCGAAACCTAAAGGAAAACGTCCTTCGAGTATTTCACAGTTAAGTGGGGGAGAGAAGACGCTTACTGCAACTGCTTTACTGTTCGCAATTTACCTTATTAAACCTGCTCCGTTCTGTATTTTGGATGAGGTTGATGCTCCATTGGATGATGCTAACGTAGGTAAGTTTACCAATATGATCAAGAAGTTCAGCGAGAATTCACAGTTCATTATTGTTACGCACAACAAACAAACCATGAGTACAGTAGATGTTATTTATGGGGTAACAATGCAGGAACCTGGTGTGAGTAAACTGGTTCCGGTTGATTTCAGGAGTTTGAATTAACCCCCATCACCTAAAGTGGTGGAATACAGGCACTAAGGCTACGAGGCACCTAGGCACAGATTAATAGAAATAAAAGAAAGGGTTTGAGTCGTTTTTCGACTTGAACCCTTTCTTTTTATTGTTTAATAATGATTGTATTACAAAATAATCGTTTTATCAGAACTGAATCCCTTAACCATTTGATTGGTCGTAAAAGTAGTATTGGAAATGGTATAATCAGGTACGTTATAATGATGATGACCATAAATCCAGTAGGGACAATGAACATTCTGATTGGTCATTTCAACAATAAAGTCCTCCATTTCTATTGCAAATGCTTCTTGTAAACCCGATTTAAGGTATTTACCGGGATAATTTTTAAGAGTAGGCACATGATGGGTCGCTATAATACGATCTCCATCGAATGGTTTTTGAACTGTTTCCTTTAAAAAGGTTTTGCAATGGATATGTAACAGATTGTATTGCTCTATAGTTAAATTACCAACGCCATGTTTTATATATTTAAAATCAGTAATCCTACTTAATATCTTATCAGTCTGATTTAGCCCAATTGTAGACCATAAAGTTGTAAAAATGAACTGAGTTCCAGCATTTTGAAGGTCAATATTATTAACCAGCAAAACATTACTTCGAATATTTTCGTGTAAAGTAGCAGAACTAGCGGCTATATCTTAATGATAGTACTCATGATTTCCAGGAACCCAATAAACAGTTTCGTAGTTGTTACTGCAATAATCAAAGAAGTCTTTATGCTGATCTATAGCTGAAAGCCATACAATATCGCCTGCCAGAATTAGTATGTCGCCAGATGGTAACAAAGGCTTTTTAAGAAACTTTTGTTTGTTTCGAACCTTTTCTAAATGTAAATCGGAGGCATATTGAATTCTCATTAATTAAATTAAAGTGACCATTAATGATATAAAAAGGGTTCTATTCTATTAAAGAATAGAACCCTTTAGTTTTTATTTTTAATAAAATTATTCCATCCAACTATATTGATAATCAGGATTTTCTGTATCAATAGCATATTGGGTAAGAGAAAGAGGGTGGAAGGTATCTACCATTACAGCTAACTCTTCCGTTCTTTCCTTTCCTATACTTTTTTCAACAGCACCAGGATGAGGTCCGTGTGGAATTCCAGCAGGATGTAAAGTAATCATACCACGGGTAACACTTTTACGACTCATAAAATCGCCAGCAACATAATACAGTACTTCATCGCTGTCGATATTACTATGATTGTAAGGAGCAGGAATTGATTGTGGATGATAATCATACATTCTTGGAACAAAACTGCAGATTACAAAATTGTTTGCTTCAAAATTCTGATGAATAGGAGGTGGTAAATGAACTCTACCTGTAATTGGTTCAAAATTATGAATACTAAAAGCGTAAGGATAGCAGCAACCATCCCAACCAACTACATCAAAAGGATGAAAAGCGTAATGTATTGGATACATCATTCCCTTCTTCTTATTCATAATCAGAAAGTCCCCTTTTTCATCAATAGTTGTCAGATTCTTAGGCGTTCTTATATCACGCTCGCAAAAAGGAGAGTGTTCCATTAGTTGTCCGGCCTTAGTAAGATAATTGCGTGGATAACGGATAGGACTAAAGCTTTCAACAATAAATAACCTGTTTACAGCTGTATCAAATTTTATCTGATAGATAGAACCACGGGGAATAATCAGATAATCGCCATATCCAAATTCTAATTCTCCATATTGGGTTAACAGTTTGCCTGTGCCTTCATGAATAAAGATCATTTCATCGGCATCGGCATTTTTGTAAAAGTAATTCTCCATGCTTTTACGGGGAGAAGCCAGTACAATATGGCAATCATTATTTACCAGAACAGGTTTGCGGCTATCCAGAAAATCATCTTCAGGTTTTATATTAAATCCTTCGAAGCTTCGGGGTTTAAGCATTTTTTCTTCTACAATCTTTGGCTGAACAGAAAATGGCTCATCTGTTTTGATAATACAGGTAGGAGGGTTGCAATGGTAAAGAATAGCATAATCATTGCTAAAGCCCTCTGTAGAAAATAATTGTTCAGAATATAAACCACCATCGGGTTTACGAAACTGAATATGACGTTTATGCGGGATATTTCCCAGACTATAATAATGTGACATGTAAAGTAATTATGAATTTGAAATTAATAATTATGAATTAAAAATGCAGGTATACTGATTTGCTTTAATCCTGTATTTTCAATGAATAGAAAAAGATAATGTTTCAATATAATTTGTCAGGACATTTCCAGCATGGTCAATAGAAAGCAGAACTTCCATCGACGTTTATCTATCCAGTAAATAAAATTTCTATTATGTGGCATTGTAATCGTTGAGAAAGTAAATGTAAGGGGAAAAATTATTGGAAAATTGAAAATGAATAATTTATAATGAAATACAGTTATTCTACAATTCTATGTTTGTTGTAGAACATAAAAAAGCCCCCATTAAAAATGGAGGCTTAAATAAAAACTATTAAAAGAACAAAAAGCCGAACTTAAGAAAATAGTAGTATGAGAATCTGGGCACCTAATATTCTCAGCAACATGGTTAAGGGATATACAGTTGCATAAGTAACAGATGGGGTAGTATCGTTACCAGCCATTTGAGTAGCGAATGCTAAAGCGGGAGGATCGGTAGAAGCACCTGCCAGTAAACCACAAACTTCAAAATAGGTTTTTCGGAATACATATTTTGCCAGTAAACCCACTAAGAACAGTGGAATAAAGGTAATCGCAGCGCCCATTTCCATCCATACAAGTCCTTTACCGGAAGATATTACTTCGGCAAAGTGTTTACCACTAATTAATCCAACGCTGGTTAAAAAGAAGACAATTCCAATTTCTCTCAACATTAGGTTGGCACTATAAGTAGTGTAATTATTAAGGTATAAACGGTTGCCAAACTGACTTAATAATAAAGCTATTATTAATGGTCCACCCGCAAGACCCAGTTTAACAGGAATAGGTATACCCGGAATTGCAAAAGGTATTGATCCAAAAATAATTCCCAGTACTATACCAATAAATATTGGAGCAAGTTCAGGAGAGTCCAGTCTTTTTAAAGAGTTTCCTAATACCTTTTCAAGAGAAGCTATAGATTCTTCTGAACCAACTACGGTAACTAAATCACCAATGTGAAATATAGTGCCGGAATCTGCTATAAATTCTATACCTGCTCTACTGATACGGGTAATGGTGCAATCGTCCTGATAAAGTTCAGGCATATCACCCAGCTTTTTATGTGTAGCAGATTTGAAGGTAACAACAATCTTTCTTTTAACTAAAGTACTTCCTTTAACTTCCTTAAGATTAATCTTACTTTCTTCTCCCACCAGTATTTTTAACTGCGGAATAGTTTCTTTAGGTGCAACAAAGAGAATAACATCACCTTCCATTAAAACCGTTCCCAGTGTAGGAGAGAAAACTTCT